>CAMPNZ010000049.1 GCA_946892075.1 uncultured Coriobacteriales bacterium | reverse complement strand
GGTAAGCAAACCTTGCGCAATAGAGGCAAGTGTTGTATCTACCAGATATAATTCACCATGAGGATACTGTTCACGCAAGCCTTCAGCCACCAAACACGCGGTATCGAAACTGCCCGATAAGCCGCTGGTAAAACTAAGATACACGGTTGGAATGCCACTCTCAAGCGCGCGGGTGAACACCTCTTTGAATACCGGCACGGGCACTTGCGCAGTTGAAGGCTGTTCGCCTTTGCGCATTGCTTCGTAAAAATCGTGCGCCGAAATACTCTGGAAAAAATCGTCCTTACTTTCGCCTTTGCTGCTAATGTAGGGAAACTCAATAACGTCGATGCCCTCACCAGCAACAACTTCAGCTGGTAAATCACAACACGAGTCGATAATTAAATTGCAAGCACAATGTGATTTCATGACCACTCCCATACCACCACGTAAATAAACTGTGCCGAAACGTGCACGCTTGCTTGTCGGTTTTGCGCAAACGCTTACGCGCTGCAAATAAGCGACGAACTTGGTTTTGTTACTTTATCGTGCAGTTTTTCAATGCATTCGTAGGCAATACCAACGGCGGGGCCCACATGAACTCCCACAACAGGGCTTACGGGCGTAACCTGCACATTTCTGTTCAAAAACGGCTCTACGACATCGTGCGCCCACTGTATGGCAGGGTTTTTGTCGCCAATATAGTGCACCATCACATTGCGAATACCATATGCATCAACATCGCTTTTGAAATGCGAAAACATAGTTGACATTGCCTTGTTGCGCGTACGCACCTTAGCGCACACGTGTGCAAGGCCGTCTTTTACGGTAAGAACGGGTGTAATTTTCACAAGGCCACCAATGAACGCCGCTGCGTTTCCAATGCGCCCGCCTTTATGCAGAAACGTAAGCGAATCGGGAACGAACAAAAAGCGTGTCGACTGGATGCCCGACACCACTTCTTGCGCGCAAATTTCCAAGCTTGCTCCGGCGTCACGTGCAGCAACACCACGCAGCAAGGGCCACGACTCGTCATACGAGCACGACGTTGAATCGATAAGCGCATACTGGAAGTTGGCGTGCGAAGCGTTCACTTCACGCGCAGCTCGCAGCGCGCCTTCATACGTTCCTGACAAACCCGAGCTTACAAACACGCCCAGTAACTGATCGCCCGCCTGCGCAATTTCAGTGAAAACACGCATAAACTGCTCTTGCGAAGGCTGCGATGAAGTGGGAATATCGTGAATCATCTGGTCGATAGTGCCGTAAAATTCGTCGATGTTCATCTCGTTTTCAACAAATTCCTGGCCATGATAATTCACAAATAAAGAAACCACTTCAATATCGTGTTCGCGCGCAAATTGAGCAGGCAATCCTGCAACTGAATCGGTGACGATGCGAATCATTCCATCTCCTTTGGTTAAAGTGCATTAACTATACCAAACATCGCGCTTTTCTGCCACGGAAGAGCGTTTTATACACGTAACGTGCACCTATTCGTAACCTAATAAATGCGCAACCAGCGCGCTACGGTTTTCGAAAATGCCCTTTTCAAGCCCCACCGGATACGTATGCGGATTTAAGATGCGCTTCTGCGTTTCGTCAAGCTGCGCAAGCGAGGCCTTGGTGCGCTGCTGTGCGGCGAACACATCGCGAAGCTCATCAGCCAAAACAACCCTTCCCTTGCGTGCAAGCGGTTGCAGCAAGGTAGTGCAGCGCATGCCATGCAAGCGCTTTCTGCGCAGATGATCGTGCGGGTCAATGATAATTTCTTCTTCGTTTACCGGCTTGTGGATATCGAAAATCATGTCGCCAGCAAGACGCCCATCGGCATCAACATAACGGCGAACATCAAGAACGCCAGGAATGGTAAGTTTTTGCGCGCTTCCGGTAATTTTTACGTGATCGTGCCACGCTTGCGTGCTGGATGCGCGCGTAGCGCTTAATTTGTACACGCCACCCAAGGTAGGCTGGTCAAACGCGCACGCCAAGCGAGTGCCAACGCCCCAGCCCGCTACACATGCGCCTTCAGCACGAATAGAACTGATTGAGTATTCGTCTAAATCGTTCGACAAAAAAACGCCTGTGTCGTGCAATCCTGCCTGGTCAAGCAAGGTGCGCGCACGTTTTGCAAGCCATGCCAAGTCGCCCGAATCAATGCGAATGCCCGTTAAGTGCTGGCCGCGCTGCTTCATTTCTAAGCCGACGATGATAGCGTTGCGTATCCCCTGTTCAACGTCGTATGTGTCAACCAGCAACACGCAATCGTGCGGGTAACTGTGCGCGTACGCACGAAATGCGTCAAGCTCGGTTGGAAACGACATCACCCACGAATGAGCGTGTGTTCCTGAAACGGGAACGCCATACATGCTTCCTGCCAGGACATTTGACGTTGACGCGCAGCCGCCTACGATGGCCGCACGCGACGCCCACAGCCCGCCAACGGGGCCCTGAGCGCGTCGCAAGCCAAACTCAGCAACGGGCGTTTGCGCTGCTAAACACACACGTGCAGCCTTTGTTGCAATAAGCGTGTTGAAATTCACGCAGTTCAAAAGCGCCGTTTCAAGAAGCTGGCAATCGACAAGCGAGCCGATTACGCGAACAAGGGGTTCATCAGGGAAAACGACGCTGCCTTCCGCAACAGCATCGATATCAAGCGTCAGTTCATGCGTTTGCAAGAACTGCAGAAAATCGTCATGAAACAGCGCGCCGCCGCCGTGCGATTTCAAACTTTTCAGGTAGGCAATATCGCTTGCACTCCAATGAAAGTGCTCAATAAGCTGGGCAAGTTGTTCCATACCACACGCAATCGCATAGCCGCCCTTAAACGGATAGTCGCGAAAATACATGTGAAAACACGCCTGCGTTTCGTGAATATGATGCTCAAAATAACCTTGCGCCATCGTAAGCTGGTACAAATCGGTCGACAATGTTTCGCTGAATTCCATTGGTGTCTCCCTTGTTGCTTGAACAAATGTTTGTGCGTTACTGGCCTTCCACGTGCGAAAACGGGGTGCGCTAAAGCTCGTGCGAGCGGCGGCGCGAACGGCGATGAGCAGGAGTTCTTTGCTGTGCAGGTGCATTATTTTGCCCTGGAACAGCGTGTTCAGGGGCTGGCGCAGTACGCTCGCGCGGCGCGTGTGCGTCGTTTCGCGAACGCTGATGTTGGCGGCGCTGGCAATGCTCTTGATTGGAGCGTTGCTGGCGTTTCGCTTCACTGAAGGACGGCACAGCTTCACTACGTTGAATAGTATCAGTGCTGGCGGCGGGCGCGGTGTCGAACGCGTCGAAGCTGGTTGCTGCGGTAGTACTGGTGGTAGGCGCATCGGTTCTTATGCGGGCGCTGCGTATACGGCGCTTACGATGCGTCACCTGGGGAAGCTGTTGATCTTCCTGCGAAGCATCAAACATGCTTGTGTTCGCATCATCGCGGCTAGTACTGATGTCACGGCTTGCGGTGCTGGTGCGGGCGCGTCGCGTACGTCGCGTTCCCCGTTCATCCTGCGTACCACGCGCTTTGCGCCCACGCGACGACGCTTCCAGGACGCTTCCTTCACGCGTTTCGTCAGACGCCACAGCGCCTGCACGCTGGCTTGCACGCGCATCATAGGTGTCATTGAACTTCTGGCGCATCTCGCTTGAATGCAAAGCTTGCGTTTCGTTATCGGTAATTTTCACGGAGCTAAGCGTCGATACGTGCCAATCATCGCCCTGCTCAGCGCGCCGAATAGCTTCGTCCCACTGCGCGCGCTTAATGTAGCTTGGCCGCTTATCACCGCTATGAGTGCGCAAGTCGGCAAGCGGAACCTGCACCAAGCGCCCTTCCTCAATTTTAAGCGACACCATCTCGCGCAGCACGTTGATATCGTTAATACGCGCAGGTCCTTCGGGGGTATCGATTGTGTCGCTCATCTTCGGAGCGCGCGCGTACACTTCCTTGTACGCTTCAACTTCATAGCGCAAGCAACACATCAAACGCCCGCAGGCGCCCGTAATTTTCGGCTGATTAAGCGATAAGCCCTGGTCTTTCGCCATGCGAATGGAAACGGGATTAAACTCACCACCCAAACGTTTGCAGCACAGCTCTTGCCCGCAATGTGCAAGCCCGCCCACAATACGCGCCTGGTCACGCACGCCAATTTGCACCAAATCAACACGAACATGAAAGCGTCCATACAACTTTGGAATAAGCTCGCGAAAGTCAAGACGCTCTTCCGACTCGAAGTAAAAAATAGCGCGATCGCCGTCGAACAAAAACTCAACCGCAACAGGCTTCATTTCTTCAATCGTTTCTGCAGCAAGCCTCTTGAACTCGGGAAGCGCTTTGCGCGCCTTGTCGTCCAACTCGGCCGAGCGCAGCACGTCTTCGTCGCTCGCAACGCGCACGACGGGCTTAAGCGGACTTTTCAGCGCGCTTAGCTGTTCCTCGCTTGGCTCGAAAACAGGCATCTGAACAGCGCCGAACTCTTCGCCGCGCGCCGTTTTAACGATAACGGAATCGCCTACGTCAATTGTTAAACTACCTGCATCAAACCACAGGGTTTTTGGATTATATGCCAACCTAACAGGGGCTACACGAACCATAAAGGTCCTCTCTTAACTCTATAAACAGCGCTTTTAAGCATACTGATGGAATGCAGTTGCGCGTAAGACGATAGCGATACGTTTGCAAACACTCCAGCATATGCACCCCTTGCTTGTCGGAAATCCGAGAAGCAAGCCTCTCAATAAGCGCACGTTGATCATGTAATGTAAGGGCATGTGGCGCACCAAGTTTGTACTCAAGCACATTGGAGATAAGCGCTTCAAGCACATCGATGCAAAACATATACCTACCTAAATTATATATGACGTTTTGTCTTTTGAGCGCCAATTCAAGCTTCTGCACAGCTTTGTTGCTTAAAAATTCACGAGTTGCCTCTATCTCGCTCGATGCGCGTTGCTGTTCTTCTTGAACGCACTGGTCAATTTTGCTGCACACGTCCTGTGCACAGCAGATTGCTTGCCAAGCGTCTGCGCGGGAACGTGAGCTCTCGGGAGCAGGTGCAGCTTGCGAACGTGACGCACGCTCATCTGCACCCGCAAGCGTTGCACACGCGTCAAAGCACGCTAAACGCAGCTGTTGGAGCAGCTTCGATGCCATCAACTGCTTGCATTGAACGATGCTTCCACCGCACGACGCAAGATACGCCTGAACAAGCTGCGCGTCGGGAAGGTCGGCGTCACGCGGCGCCGTCGCAGGCAACGAATCGACGTCTGCACGCGTCTGCCTGGCGCAATCTTGCAGATAAGCGCACACATCAGCAGGCAACAAGGGTGCAAAATTGCACACCATGCAACGCGACACAATCGTTTCAAGCATGTTGAAGCGCTTCGACGTCGTAAGAATGAACACCACGCGCGATGGCGCTTCTTCCAATGTTTTCAGCAGCGCATTTGCACTTGAGGCGGTAAGCTTGTCGGCGTCGTGCAGCACGTACACTTTATGCGGCGCACTCAACGGCATAACCGCCGCATCACGAATTATTTCCTGCGCTTGCTCGATAAGATAGCCGTTCGTGCCTCCCGGCCAATATTCGTGAATATCGGGATGCACATGCCGTTTCGCCTGCAGGCAATTATCGCAGGTAGTGCACCCATTTTGCGAGCACACAAGCGCGCAAGCAAGCGCGCTTGCAACAAGATCGCTTTGCGAACTGGGTGGCCCCACACACAACACAGCATGCGCCACGCGATTGCTTGCAAGCATAGAAACAAGGGTCTGAACAGGAACGTCGTTTGCAGGAAGCTCCTGAAACACACGCGGCATTTCCACGGGCATACTTAACAGAGCTCCCCGTGGCGTAAAAAGGGGAACACATCCGAAAGCGCTTCACAAACGCGCTGGAACGTGCACTCTTTGCTGGCTGCGGTGCGCACGATGGCTATTCGCTGCGGGTGCTGCTGCGCAAGGTGCTGATAACCCGCAAGAATTGCCTGCTGAAACTCAACGCCTTCCCGCTCCATGCGATCGTGTTCGTTATTTACCAACTCGTCGACAAACTTTTTATGAGGATTTCCCTCAGGAATAAGCAAAATCGTTTTATCGGGAACGCACGCGCCGCACACAAAGGCATTGCAGCGCTCAATAAACACAGGATCAAGCCCTCGACCATAGCCTTGATACGCAACACTTGAGTCCATAAACCTGTCTGCCAGCACCACGCTACCCTTAGCAAGAGCAGGCCGAATGATAGCATCCACCAACTGCGCGCGAGCCGCCAAGAACAGCATGAGCTCCGCTTTGGCGCTTAGAGGCTTGGTACTTGTTTTTACAATTTCGCGAATGTGCGCGCCAAGCTGCGTAGAGCCCGGTTCCTGCACGTGAACAACCGTGTATCCATGCTGCTCAAGTTCCGCTGAGAGGTTTTTGATATGCGTGGACTTTCCAACCTTGTCGCAACCCTCGAAACTTATGAATACTCCCTGTTCAATGCCTTGTTTTGAAGGGCGTTCGTTCGAATCGTTGGCACACGACTGACACGCGGTCGCCTGAGCCCACTGGGCGCGCGGCTGACCGACTGGATGACCGACTGGCAGGCTGGTATTCGATTTCGTATTCGGTTTCGTATCAAACGTGTTCACGCTTGCTCCTTTGTTGCACCAGTAACGCAAAACGGCGTGCTTTTCGTTGCTCTATGCGACGTCCTACTTATTGTAGGAATAAATGTCGCGTCCACAGGTGTCAATGCCCACAAATACAGGAAAATTGTGCACGTGAATGCGGCGCAGCGCTTCGCAACCCAAGTGGTCATAAGCTACCACCTGCGCAGAGGTGATGCATTGTGCCAGATAGGCAGCAGCACCTCCGACCGTTACAAAATAAACTGCCTTGTTGCGCACGCACGCATCGCGAACAGCTGCACTGCGAAGTCCCTTGCCAATAGTGGCGCAGATGCCGCAATCGTATAAACGTGGTGCCGCAAAATCCATGCGGGAAGCTGTCGTCGGACCAATAGCGCCAAAGGGGCTGTCGTCGCGCTCGGGCGTTGGACCTGCGTAAAAGATCGCTTCGCCCGACAAATTATACGGCAAGCACCCCTCGTGCGCGTCAATTTCCTTTAGCAACAGCGCATGACCTGCATCGCGCAACACGTACATCACGCCGGTAAGCAAACACGCCTCGCCTGCTACGAGCGAGCACGCGTCGGCGCGCGATAAAGGAAGCGAAAGACACTTAGAGCTCATAGCTTGCCCGCCTCATAGCACAACAGCCCATGTTAATCGCTAAGGGCAGCGCTGCAATATGGCACGGCGCCGTTTCCACGCGAACGCCAAGCGCGGTTGTTTTGCCACCAAGCGCCGCAGCACCTATACCCGTAGCGTTGATAGCATCTAAAAGTTCCTGCTCAAAAGCCTGTGTTGCAGCATCGTGCGCGGGAACATCCAGCGGACGCATAAGCGCCATTTTCGCAAGATGGGCCACTTTGTCAAACGTAGCTCCAATACCAATACCCACCAGCAAGGGCGGACACGCGTTGGCTGCCTTTTCGTGCACGCAGCGTAAAATTTCATCAATGATGCCCTGTTTACCTGCGCTGGGAGGCAACATCACAATGCGGCTTGCGTTATCAGAGCCGCCGCCTTTCAGCATAATGTGAACGCGCGCACCAGGCGCATCGCAAGCATGCACCTCGCAAAATGCAGGCGTGTTATTGCCTGTATTCGTGCGATCGAACAAGGCGTTGTGTACCAGGGAACAGCGCAGCTTATGGGTGGTGTACGCGCGCGCAACTTCTTCGTTTACCAGACTAAACACATCCCCCTGCACGCTCACATGAGGGCCGATTTCCAAGCACACCCACACAGAGCCGGTGTCTTGGCACAAAGGGCGCGCTTCATCAGTGGCAACGTGAGCGTTTTTCAGCAGCACATCAAGCGCAAACGCGGCGCGCGACGATGCGTTCTCGTGCTGTTCGCGCTGATAAGCGTCCTCAAGGGCACGCACAATATCACACGGAAGCGAACACGCTAACGCAGGAATAGCATCCGCAACAACGCGCGCTATTTGTTCTTTGGTAACTTCAACTGGTGCAATGCGAGGATTCGCTCCACTTATAGGCTGCTTATGTGCCACCGACTGCTCATTTCTTACACGCGCAGCACTTACGCTAACGCGCATTCCTTGACTGCCTGTGCAACCGCGTCTGCGCAGCGCTTATCGAAGGGGTCGGGCATGATGAAGGTTTCGCATAATTCCTGGTCGGACACTAAATTCGCAAGCGCGTGCGCCGCCTTTAACAGCATCTCGTCGGTGATGCGCGCAACGTGCGCTTCAAGGGCGCCCTTGAAAATTCCCGGGAACGCGATAACGTTGTTAATTTGATTCGGGAAATCGGAACGTCCTGTTGCGGCAATGCGTGCGCCAGCAGCAAGGGCTTCATCAGGGTAAATTTCAGGAACAGGATTCGCAATCGCGAAAATAATGGCGTCGCTGTTCATGCTTTTTACCATATCGGCACTCAGCGCACCCGCAACTGACACACCAATGAAAATATCGGCTCCCACCAGCGCGTCGCTAAGCGATCCTTGCTTATCTTCCTTGTTCGTATACGTAAGAAGCTGCTGCTTAATAGGCGTTAGACGTGCGCTTTTCGAGGAAACAATGCCGCGCGAATCGCATACGATAACATCCGAAATACCGAACTGCACCAGCAGTTTTGCAATAGCAACACCCGCCGCACCTGCGCCGTTAATAACAACGCGACACGTTGCAGCTTGCTTTTTGGTGATGCGCAGCGCGTTGATAATGCCACACAGCACCACAACGGCCGTTCCGTGCTGGTCATCATGGAAAACAGGAATGTTCAAACGCTCTTTAAGTTTTTGCTCAATTTCAAAGCAGCGCGGCGCGGAAATGTCTTCCAAATTCACGCCACCAAAGGTGGGCGCTAACAGCTCAACCGTATGGACAATTTCATCAACGTCTTGCGTATCAAGGCAGATAGGGAACGCATTTACGCCGCCAAACGCCTTAAAGAGCGCTGCTTTTCCCTCCATAACAGGCATTGCTGCTTCAGGGCCAATATTGCCCAAGCCCAATACCGCGCTTCCATCGCTTACAACAGCAATGGTGTTGGCTTTCAGTGTGTAATCGTAGGCGCGCGCGGTGTCGTGCGCGATTTCCATACACGCAGCTGCAACGCCAGGCGTATACGCATTCGCTAAGTCATCACGCGATTGAAGCGTCATTTTCGGTTCGGTGGAAATTTTTCCCTGCCATTGTTTGTGTAGTTCAAGTGCTTTTTTGTTACGCTCTTCAAGGTTCATGCTTACTTCTTTCTGCTTGTTGTTTTCGCGGTTTTGGATGCCGCTACGGTTTCACGTTATTTTTCAGATTTTGCGGTTTTGGACGCAACGGTTTTTACTGCCCCCGTTTTTGCGGTGGTCGATTTCCCGGTTTTGCTTGCTTTGGTTGTTGTTGCTTTTGCTGATTTCCCCGTTTTGCTCGCAAGCGAGCGCGTCTGCTTACGCGCGCTTGACGTGCGCTTTTTGCTGCTCGCTTCCTCTTTTTCTTTACCCGGACATGAAAAATTCGGGCACAATTTCCACGGCCCGCGTGTTGTTGTAACAATCACCAGCGGCGCGCCGCAGTGTTCGCACACTTCATCGGTAGCAGCAAGCGCACCATATTGCGGAAGCGGATACCCCGTTTGACACTCTTCGTAATTTTCGCAACGAATAAAACGCTTCAAGGTACGCGGATTGCGCTGCGCGATAAGCTTGGCGTGTTTTCCCTGCTCTTTGCACACAGGACACTCACCAACTACCACGTCAGGCTCTTGATTGGTGCTGCACGCTGGATCGATACACACCACGCGCGGCTTCGCGCGAAACGCCGTAACTTTCACTTGCGGCATACCACATGCCGGACACAGCTCGTCAACCGCTTCAATTTTGCCACTGGGCAGCGGATACGTTACATCGCAATCGGGCCAGCCTGCGCATCCAATAAACATGGAACGCGTTTTTTGGGAAGCGCGAATTTGCAAATCTTTGCCGCACTTTGGACATTTTCCGACATACGCATCGGCAGCAACAGCATCAGCAAGCGCTTCTTTTACTTCCTCTACGTGTGGCAACAACGCTTCAAGCTGATCGGCAAGCAAGCTGCGCGAATCGCTAACCACATTTTGTTTCGTGCTTGCGCCTGATGCAATCGAGTTCATTTCTTCTTCAAGCTGCGATGTCATTTCCGGATGCGTGATATGAGGTGCGTATTTATCGAGTGCATCGCACACCGCTATTCCCAAAGAACACGGCTCAATCGGGTCGTTCACAATGTATTTCACGTTATACAAACGCTCGATAATGGAATGGCGCGTTGATTTTGTTCCCAAACCAAGCTTTTCCATCTCTTGAATTAAGCGGCCTTGCGAATAGCGCGCCGGAGGTTCAGTTTGCTTGTGTGTGCAGGTAGCACCGCGAAATACAACGGTATCGCCTTCGTGAAGCGGCGGCAATTGCTCGTCACGCTTAAGCCCGAAGGGATAAATTTCACGAAATCCAGGCACGCTTAACACGTCGCCTTTTGCAACAAACGGCTG
>CAMPNZ010000048.1 GCA_946892075.1 uncultured Coriobacteriales bacterium | reverse complement strand
AAGGCAGAGCGCGCGGCGCGCCTTTCGTTTTTGTTACGCGTCGGTTCTTGACGCGTAACGCATCGGGTTCTTGACGCGTAACGCATCGGGTTCTTGACGCGTAACAAAAACGAAAGGCGCGCCGCGCGCTCTGCCTTGCATGGAGTGGGGCACCGCCCGCATCGCGCCTAGAATTTCCTACGCAGCTTTCAGTGCACCTCATGGTACAATATTGTTCTTATATGCTTTTGGGGTGCATATTTTCACACAAAGAAAGATTCAAGCATTATGGGAATTCTGGAACAAATAGACAGCCTGGTATGGGGCCCGGCAATGATACTGCTGTTGCTTGGCTCGCATTTGTACCTGAGTATTCGCACACATTTCATTCAGCGCAAACTGCCTACTGCTATTCGCATGTCGCTTATCAACGACACGTCCGACAATGCAGGTAAAGGCGATATCAGTCATTTCGGCGCGCTTGCTACCGCGCTGGCCGCCACCGTTGGAACCGGCTCTATCGTAGGCGTTGCAACGGCCATTTTGTCGGGCGGACCAGGCGCTATTTTCTGGATGTGGATTACCGGTATTTTCGGCATCGCCACAAAATACACCGAAGTATATATTGCCATTAAGTACCGCGTTATCGACGCGCACGGCACCATGCTTGGCGGCGCCATGTACGCGTGGGATCGCGCGTTCAAAAAGAACGGCAAAACGCCCTGGTACGCGAAGATTTTTGCCGTCGCGTTCTCCATTTTTGCCGCCATTGCCGCGCTGGGCATCGGCAACGCAGTGCAGTCGAACGCCATGACGGGCATCATCACAGCTCACAGTGGCATTCCTGCGTGGATTGTGGGCCTTGTAATTGCCGCGCTTGCCGCCGTGGTGGTTATCGGCGGCGTTAAATCTATTTCGCGCGTCTGCGAATTTTTGGTGCCGATTATGGCAGTTGGCTATGCGATTGGCTGCTTTATCATTCTTGTAATGAATGCTGAATTCATTATTCCCGCATTTCAGGAGATTATCCAGTGCGCCTTCACGCCACGGGCTGCCTTTGGCGGTGCCGTTGGTTCGGGCATTATGGTTGCCTTGCAATACGGCTGCGCGCGCGGTTTGTTCTCGAACGAAAGCGGCCTTGGCTCGTCGGCCATCATTGCGGCGGCTGCTTAAGCACAAAGCCCTGCTCGGCAGGCACTTGTTGCCATGACAGGAGCGTTTTGGTCGACGGTTGTAATTTGCTTGCTTACGGGCGTGGTAATTGTGTCTACGCTGCTTGCGCACCCCGAAGCCGTTAGCTACGTTGCAGGTCATCCCGCACTTTCGGGCACCGATTTGGCGAACTTGGCGTTCCAGCACGTTCCCTTTGTGGGCGCGCCCATTTTGGCGCTGGGAATTATCGCGTTTTCGTTCTCGACAATTCTTGGGTGGTATTATTATGGTAATCGCGCCGCTGCGTATCTGTTCGGTACCAAAGGCATCCGCATTTATCAGGTGCTTTACGTGATTGCTACGTTTTTTGGCGCCGTGGGAGTTGGCAATATTGTGTGGACGATTTCCGACATCACCAACGCGCTTATGGCAATTCCGAATATTGTGGTAACGCTGCTGTTGTCGGGGGTTGTGGCGCGCGAAACCAAGCACTACGTGTATCAGAATCATATGGATGAAGAATCGAACGATCCCATTCCTACCATTTCCAGTGTGCAAGCGTAGTGTGGCGGGCGGCGTTTGCGCGAAAGCTTCGTACGCCTGCTTGGCTTTTGTATGCTTGGGATAGGTAACACAGCCTCGGCGCCATTGCTTGAAGCGTTTAAGCGCACCACTAACACCAACCGCCCGTAAAGGAGACATTATGACGCAACACGAATCACAACGCGAATCGCAAGCCACCGCCTCACGCGAACGCGAATCGCTTACCTTGCTGGGCAACAAGCAGGTCGAATACCCCACAAACTACAATCCGTCGCTGCTCGAAACGTTCCAAAACCAACACCCCGTGCGCGACTACATGGTTACGTTTCGCTGCCCCGAGTTCACCACGCTGTGCCCCATTACGCACCAGCCCGACTTCGGCACTCTGTACATCAATTACATTCCCGATCAGCGCATGGTCGAAAGCAAATCGCTGAAGCTGTACCTGTTCTCGTTTCGCAACCACGGCGATTTCCACGAAGACGTCACGAACATTATTATGAACGATCTTATTGCGCTGATGCAGCCACGCTACATCGAAGTGCGCGGACTGTTTTACCCGCGCGGCGGCATTTCCATTTACCCGTTTGCGAACTGGGCAAATCCTCAGTTTTCGTACGAACGCATGGCACAAGAACGCCTGTTTGCGCAGCTAAGCGACCTGGAAACGCCGCGTGCTCCTCACGCCTAGGAACGTGCCCGCACCCGTCCGCGTCCGCACCACCGCCACGCCTCGCGCTGCCAGCGTCCTGTGCCAATTCTGCAAAAACACCTGTTCAAGCATCATTTCTGTACGCAGTCATCGCGTTCCCGTGTTTCGGGCCCCACGCCAACGCTGCGCGCACCCGTCGGCATAACGGGCCACGTCACGCGCCCGTTTGCACCGCCCACAAAAACGAAACGCAACGAAACGCCACGAAACGTTACGTAAACGCCCCGTCTTCCCCTTGTGCTCCTTCGACGCTTTTCTTTCCGTCATAGTAAGCAGTGTCAAAACGCGATGCCCGCAAACGCATCGCCTACAAAAGGAAGGAATCAACATGAAATTATCTGCTCGCAATCAATTTAGTGGCGTTGTATCACACGTAACCGAAGGTGCGGTAAACGGCATTGTTAGCATCAAGCTTGGCGACGATACTATCAAAGCAAACATCACCAACGAAGCCATTAAAGAGCTTGGCCTGTGCGAGGGTACTAAGGCACTGGCTGTTGTAAAGGCAACCAACGTTTTGTTCGCTGCTGGTTCAAGCAAAATTGAAGGTATTTCTGCACGTAACCAGTTTGTTGGCACCATCGTTTCGCTGCAAGAGGGTGCGGTGAACGGCCACGTAAGCCTTGAAACCGCATCGGGACTGCGCATTTCTGGCTCTATTACCAACGAAGCAATCGAGGGCCTTGGCTTGGCAGAAGGCAAAAGCGCCGTTGCTTTGGTAAAATCAACTGACGTTATTGTTGCTGTTGACTAATTGCAGCTTAGAATTGGTGCGAAGCGTAAGACGGGAACTCGCCGCGGGTGTGTAGAACGAGAACTCGCAGCAGGGTGTAACACGAAAGCACCGATAGCATCGCAGGGCGTGTGTCGCTGGATATGTTCGGGAAGGTGTTTACCAGCAAGCAGCGCACGCCTTTGCGTGATTCTCAACGAGTGAAGTAGGTTAAAGCTCCTTGTACAAGGAGCTTTTTTTGTGCTTCAAGCGCATGGTGGAAACCCGGCATAAAACCCCCTTTGCGTAGGCTTTTGTGCTTTTCCGTGCACTTAGGCCGTTATAGGCAAAAATGGGGAGCGTGTTGAGTTCTTGACAACACAGAACAAGCTCCTTTTTTCGAAAGTGTGAAAAGCTCATATTATATTCATAAATAAAACACATTGAGTAAGCTATTGATAAATTATAATGAATGAGCATTTAAGTGCGTTTTTTCTTACACGTACATAAAAATTCAGGTGCATTTATTATGCATTTGTTGTAAACTTGTAACCGTGTATAAGAAAACACGTTCTACCGTGCAATTAGTAGGATAAAAGTAAGGAGAAGTTATGTTAAACGGATCTAAGGCAGCATCTTTAAGGTGGGCAATTCCTGCAGCCGTAGCATGCGCTGCAGTTTCAGCCGCTTTATTTACTGCTCAACCTGCCCAGGCAGACGAGTTCGATAGCAGCGTTCCAGTAGGTAATTTCCAACGTATTGCTGGCGCAATCGATCTTGACACCAACGCAAAAATCGTTGCGAAGTATGTTCAGGATCAGGGTACTAACTACGACAAGAAAAATGTTATCTTGGTAACAAACGCTCTGTATCAAGATGCCTTAACTTCATCAGCACTTGCTGGTGCTCTTGACTGCCCTATTGTCATGACTGCACCTACGCAGCTTTCACAACAGTCAAAAGATGCTCTTTCAGGCGTAAGTGGCCTTTACATTTCTAATGAAAAGTTGTCTCTTGAGGCAATTAAAGCTAAGAACAAGCAAAAGAAGAAAGAGAACCTTGAAGCTGGTAAAACCATCAACGTATACATTGTTGGTGGCGAGAAGGTAGTATACAAGCAGGTTGAAGACGACCTTAAAGCACTTTCTAAGGTAACAGGCGCTGCGTATAACGTTGTGCGCGTTGCTGGCGCAGAGGCACCTGACACTGCCGCTAAAGTTGCAGAACAAATTGAAAAAATTAAGCAGGAACAGCGCGCCGATAACAAGAAAGACTTGGTAGGAAACGCCGCCGTTAAAAATAAGTCTTGCTATATTACAACCTCGGTAAACTACTTCGATGCTCTGTCCATTTCAGCAACGGCTGCATCTGAGCAAACCCCTATCTTCCTGACCAACAACTACAACAAGCTTGACAAGAAGGTACTTGACCAAATGAAGAAGGATGGCTACAACAAAGTAACCATCATTGGTGGTCCTAACGCTGTTGATACGTCAGTTGAAGATGTAGTACGTGGCCTTGGAATTACTGACGTAACTCGCATTTATGGCGAGACCGGCTATGACACGTCGAGCGCTTTTGCACGTCTCCAAGTTAATGATAAGTGGAAGGCTCAAGTATCTCTTGCAACCGGTTGGGGTGCTCAGGATGCCATGTCTGCTGCTCCTTTGGCAGCTATGAAAGGTAGCCCTATTCTTATTGCCGATGAATCGAACTACGCTGCTGCGCTTGATGTAATTAAAGCCATGAAGGATAAAGATCGCAGCGTACAAAGCGGTACCATTTATGGTGGTCCATCAGTTGTATCTGAAAAAGTTCGTCTTGCCTTTGAAGACGCTACCTCTGATCTTAAAGTAACCTTGCTTGATGCTGATGGCAATGTTATCAACCAGGGTGGTCCTAAAGATACTACATCGCGTATGTGGTTCTTTAATAACGTTCTGCACAAATACTATTATAAGTATGATGAACAGGGCCATTTAGTCGTTAATGACGGCAAAGCTGTTCTTAAGGATCCTCAGGATACCGTGTACTATAACGCTAAAGATCAATCATGGTATTTGGCACGTGCAACTCAGTATGTTACCTTGGAAGACTTGGTAAACAACCTTGCATCTAAGGGTATTCATGCTACCGATGAAGCGCTTCAGTATTACACCGTTAAGGTAAGCGCCGACAAGAACGCTACTGCCTTTAATGAGTTTAACATGAAGGCTGCTTACACCTTTGCTGGTTTGAAGCAAGACGGTCATACCGAGGATCCCGATCTTGATGAGCAAATTGCTCTTCAAACGAAGCTTGATGCTTACAACAAGCAGCTTATCGACTTTGCTCGCCTTGTATTCATTGACAAAGTAACAGAAGATCAATATCCGAAGTTTGATCGTTACAACAACGATTCTATGTTTAAAGCGCTTGATAAGTATGAAGAGGGTAAAGATAAAGGTAAAGACCTCAAGAAAACCTTCTTGAACATTGCCAACACGAAAACTAATAAAGACCTTACGAAGGTCGCAAAAGATGCAAAGCTTGCAGAGCAGTATAATCATGTTCGTGACCTCCTTCAAACAGGCGCAGGAACGTTGGCGGATACGCTTAAAAATTCTCAGACAGATGCAGTGACGACTGTTAAGAATCTGCTTATTAAAAATCCTGCTTTGGAGAATAAAAATCCCACAGTAACAGATAATAAGGATCTCTTTAAGAACTTTGACTATGTTGTTCTTGGAGGATTAGATGAAGTTAAAGCGGCACACGATAAGTTAGATTTTGCTTTACATGTGGAGTATGCTAAAGCTAAGGATAAGAAAGAAGCCGATCGAACTGCAACAGATAATGAATTCATGAAGCGTTGGACTGATCATGAGATGCTTCTTGAAAATAGTACAAAGAAGTTCCAACCTTGCTTAGCGTATGAATACTACACCGTTAAGATCGACGGCGCTAACAGCGAAGTGAAGCCTACGACTAAACAAGTGACAGACGCAAAAGCGGCTTTAGATGCTGCAATTGAAACGGCTGTTAAAATCCAGAACCCTGGTTCATTCGCCACGTATCTTGACAAGAAGTTTGTTGGTGGCGACACTGCATACTACAAGTCAGTTGATAAAGCTCGCTTAATGCAGGGTGTTATTGCGCAAGACTTCTTCCATGTAGATCGTTTGGCTACGAACTTACCTGGTGATGTTTCTAACGTTGTAATGCAAACATACACACCGAAGAACAACTAGTTGTTACTTTATCCTTACTTATTCCTGGTAGGTCAGAAAGGTAGCTCCCATGGGGGCTACCTTTCCTTGTTTATGAGCCTTTTTGGTTTTTGAGTGCGCAGTGTAGTGCTCGTAAAGGCGCAACTTCGTGCGGTATTCATGCGCGTGTGTCATTGTTGCTGTACGCGTGCAGCTTTCATACTATAATAAACACCATACACACGTATTCGTTTCAAGGAGCAAGAATGTCGCTTTCTATTGGTATTGTTGGCCTTCCCAACGTTGGCAAATCCACCTTATTTAATGCGCTTACCAACAACAAAGCGCTTGCTGCAAACTATCCCTTTGCAACCATCGAACCTAATGTTGGCATTGTGCCCATTCCCGATAAGCGCCTGCACACGCTTGCCGCTATCGACCACGCGCAACGCACCATTCCCGCTACGGTCGAGTTCGTTGACATCGCGGGCCTGGTTGCGGGAGCTTCACAAGGTGAGGGCCTGGGCAATCAGTTCCTTGCCAACATTCGCGAAACCGATGCCATCTGTGAAGTGGTGCGCTATTTCTCCGACCCCGACGTTGTGCACGTTGCTGGCAAAGTGAACCCCTCTAGCGACGTGGACACCATTCACACCGAGCTTCAACTTGCCGATTTAGCAACCGTCGAAAAGGCACTTCCACGCCTTGAAAAAGAAGCTAAGCGCGAAAAAGCGAAAGCCGAAACGCTTGCAACGGCGAAGCTGGTGTACAAAGCGCTTTCCGACGGCATTTCTGCGCGCGACGCGAATTTAACGCCCGAGCAGCAAAAACACATTGCCGACCTGCACTTACTTACTATGAAGCCCATTTTGTATGTTGCAAACGTCGACGAAGATCAGCTTTCCAGCCCGCTTGCGCCCATTCACGGCTCACAGCCGGTTTTGGTAAGTGCTAAAATTGAACAAGATTTAGCGGGCCTTGATGCAAGCGAAGCGCAGCTGTTCCTTGAAGAGCTGGGCTTGCAGGAAAGCGGCCTTGCTCGCTTGGCGCGCAGTGCGTATGCGCTGTTAGGGCTGCAGTCGTACTTCACGTCAGGCGAAAAGGAAACGCGTGCGTGGACCATTCCTATTGGAGCTAAAGCGCCCCAGGCAGCAGGCGTTATTCATTCCGATTTCGAGCGCGGCTTCATTAAAGCGGAAACAGCGTCTTACGACGATTACGTTGCGTATCAGGGAGAAGCTGGCTGTCGCGCTGCGGGGCGTCTTCGTCAGGAAGGCAAAGACTACGTTGTGTGCGATGGCGATGTGATGCACTTCAAGTTTAACGTGTAGCACCTGCGTTGTGTGCCACGTTCCCGGTGCTTTGTTCGCAAGGCATCGTGTGCGCCGCCTTAAGAGAAAGAAACAAAGTTATGACTTCAAACAACCAACCAAGCTGTGAATACGTTTCGCAAGCCGACGTGCGCGCTATTGCAACGTACGCGCGGCTGCGCCTGTCCGAAGCTGAAATTGAGCCCATGACACGCGACTTAAACAACATCATTGAAAGCCTCAAGCCCATTACCGAGTACAAACTTGACGGCGTTCAGCCTACGTTTCATCCTATTGGCGGCATGGAAAACGTGATGCGCTCCGATACCCCCGAGCCCGAGTTTTCGCAGGCCACGGCCCTTGAAAATGCGCCATCAAAGCAGGGCGAATTTTTCTTGATTCCATCCATTTTAGGCGAAGGCGGTACCAACTAATGGAAAAAACTCCCTGCATTGCAACGCTTTCCTTTTCCCAGTTGCACGATCACTTAAAGCGCAAAGATTTTTCTGCTAAGCGCATTGTTGACGCCTACTACGCGCGCATTCGCGATTTCGAGCCCGAAATTCACGCCTATACGCAGCTTACCAGCACGCAAGCTTACGCCGCCGCCAAGCGCGTGGACGATGCGATTGCCAACGGCACCTTTGATGAACTGGGCTTATTGGCGGGCGTTCCCATTGCGTTCAAAGACAACATGAACATGGAAGGAACCAACACCACGTGCTCGTCGCGTATGCTTGAGCACTACGTGTCGCCCTTTGATGCCACCTGCGTTGCGAACGCGCTGCAGGCAGGCGCGCTGCCGCTGGGCAAGCTGAACATGGACGAGTTCGCGTTTGGTTCGTCTACGGAAACCTCCGCGTTTGGACCAACGCACAACCCGTGGGATACCAGCCGCGTGCCAGGTGGTTCGTCGGGCGGCTCGGCTGCTGCCGTAAGCGCCGGCTTAGCAAGCGTTACGCTGGGCTCGGATACGGGCGGCTCTATTCGCCAGCCAGCAAGTTTTTGCGGCTGTGTGGGCGTGAAGCCGTCGTATGGCGTTGTGTCGCGCTATGGTGTTGTTGCGTTTGGATCGTCGCTCGACCAGGTAGGGCCGTTTGCGCGGTCGGTGCGCGACGCGGCAATCACGCTTGATGCCATCAAGGGCTACGACAAGCGCGACGTTACTTCGCAGCACATACAGGTAAACTATGCCAGCTTGCTACAGGGCGATGCGCGCAGTGTGGTGCGCGGAATGCGCATTGGTGTTGTTCCCGAGTTTATGGACGCGCAGGGCTTGCACGCCGACGTAAAAGAGCGCGTTCACGACGCCATTTGTGCACTTGAGCGCCTTGGCGTACAGGTTGTTGAAGTGTCGCTGCCCGATGCGCGTGCTGCCATGAGCGCCTATTACGTGCTGGGCCCCTGCGAAGCGTTCTCGAACTTGGCGCGTTTCGATTCGGTGCGTTACGGCCATGCGCGCGTTGATGCTACCAATTTGGAAGATCGCTACGAGCTTTCGCGCGCGGAGGGTTTCGGCGCCGAGGCAAAACGCCGCATTATGCTGGGCAGTTACCTGCTTTCTGCGGGTGTGTACGAGAAGTATTATTACCCAGCGCAGCAAGTGCGCACGCTTATCACGCGCGATTATGTGGAAGCGTTCAAGCAGGTAGACGCCATTGTGTGCCCTGTTGCACCGCGCGGTGCCTTTAAGTTTGGCGAAATTAGCGACCCCACCGATATGTACCTGTCGGATATGTTTACTATTTCGGTAAATATTGCAGGAAACGGCGCCATGAGTTTCCCGATGCCGCCTAAAACGCCTGATAGCTTGCCTATTGGCGTGCAAATTATGTGCCCGCAGTTCAAGGACGAGAACATGTTCAAGCTGGCGTACGCCCTTGAAGAGGAGTACGGAAGTGCGCCGCTTGCGCCGGCGTTTAGGCACGAGGCGCGCGATGCGGCTGGCAAGTCAGCGCATGGTGCGACTGACAATGGAGCGCGCGATGCGCACACGGCATCAACAACCAACGAAAAGGCAGGTGAATAGCATGAAAACGCTTGAAGAAGTCCTTGAAACGTGGGAGCCTGTTATTGGTCTTGAAATTCATGCCGAGCTTACAACACTTACCACGAAAATGTTTTGTGGTTGCACGCTAGAGTACGGCGCGGCGCCAAATACGCACACGTGCCCCATTTGCCTTGGTTTACCAGGCGCTTTGCCCGTTCCCAACAAAGCGGCCATCCAGTCGATTGTGCGCGCTGGGCTTGCCACGAATTGCGACATCGAGAAGCGTTCAATGTTCTATCGCAAGAATTATATGTACCCCGACATGGCGAAAAACTTCCAAACCACGCAGGGCCCCATTGCGTTTTGTATGCGCGGCCACCTGACGCTTGATGTTGATGGTGCGGCGGTAAACGAGCGCTATCGCGCAAATACGCTGCAGGTGGGCCAGCAGCTTGAAAACATCGTGAAAACCGAGCAAGGCTATCGCGCGCACGTGGGCATTACGCGTATTCATATGGAAGAAGACGCAGGTAAAATGATACATATTGGCGGCGACGAGGGGCGCATTGCGGGTGCTACACACTCGCTGGTCGACTACAACCGCGCTGGTACGCCGCTTATCGAGCTGGTAACCGAGCCCGATTTGCGCACGCCGGAAGAAGCGCGCCTGTTCATGCAGAAGCTGCGCCAAATTTACATGGCTATCGGCATTTCGAATTGCTCGATGGAGCAAGGTTCGATGCGCTGCGATGGCAACATCAGCCTGCGCAAACGCGGCACTACCACCTTGGGCACCAAAACCGAGCTTAAGAACCTGAACAGCTTTAAGTCGCTGCACGACGGCTTGCTGTACGAAATTTGTCGCCAAGCGGAAGTGCTTGAGGAGGGCGGCACCATTTATCAGGAAACGCGCCACTGGGATCCGTCCTTGAAGTGCACCATCGTGATGCGCACCAAGGAATCGGCTGACGATTACCGTTTGTTCCCCGAGCCCGACCTGGCGCCGTTTAACTTGTCGGATGAGTTTATTGAGGATATTCGCGCTAGTTTGCCCGAGCTTCCCGATGAAAAAATACAGCGCTACCAGCGCGACTACCATTTGTCGGCCTATGATGCGCGCCATATTGGTGATGCGGAACAAGCGTCGGAATTTTTCGAAAGTGCGCTTGCATGTGCGGGCGACGGTGCTGTGAAGCTGGCAAAACCGCTTGCCAACCTGGTGCTAAACGATCTGTTTGCGCTGCTGTCGTCAAGCGATATTGATGCGCCACAGGTAGCGCAGTCGTGCTGCGCGCTTACGCCGGGCGATGCCGTGCGCTTGGTAAGCTTGGTGGATTCTTCCGAGCTGTCAAGCAAGCAAGCCAAAGAGGTGTTGGCGGCTGTTTTGGCTGGTGAAGGCGGCGTTGATGAGGTCGTTTCCAAACGCGGCTTAAAGCAAGTGTCCGACACCAGCCTTCTGGAAGGCATTGTCGATGACGTGCTGGCGCAATTCCCCGAAAAAGTGGACGAGTACAAAGCCGGCAAAACGGGCTTGATGGGCTTGTTTGTGGGGCAGTGTATGAAAGCTACGAAAGGGCAGGGAAATCCGAAGC
>CAMPNZ010000047.1 GCA_946892075.1 uncultured Coriobacteriales bacterium | reverse complement strand
CCGACATTGATATGTCCGATCCGAACGGTTGGACATATCAATGTCGGCTTTTCCCGCATTTACCATCGGTTCAATCGTAAAGCAGAAGCCAGGCATCAAAATAGGGCCCGTACCTGCTTTATCAACGAAACTCACAAACGGCTCTTCGTGGAATTCGTGCCCAATGCCATGGCCGCCAAACTCCGCAACAACGCTGTATCCCGCACCTGTTGCTACTTTATTCACCGCTTCACTTACATCGCCCAAATGACCCCACGGACGCACCGCCGCAAGACCGGCCTCAACAGCCTTTTTTGTGGTTTCTACCAGGCGTTTATCCTCATCAGACACATTGCCAATAAGGTACATGCGCGACGAATCGGAGAAATAATCGTCAAGAATGGTTGACATATCCACATTGATAATGTCGCCGTCTTTGACCACTTCATCAGGCGAAGGAATACCGTGGCACACCACGTCGTTGATAGACGTGCACACGCTTTTGGGGAAACCCTCGTAGTTCAAATCGGCAGGAATGGCGTTGTGCTCGATGCAGTAGTTGTACACCCAGGTGTCAATTTCCTGCGTTGTAACGCCCGCGCGGATGTGTTCGCCCACGTAATCGAGGACGCCAATGTTCACCACCGCGCTTTTCTTGATGGCAGCAATGTCCGCCGCGGTTTTCACAAGCGAACGCGGAAGAACTTCTTCACCCTGACTTGCCAACATGTCAAGCCGCGCATCAAACGCCGCGTGACACTTTTTGTACTTTGCTCCCGAGCCGCACCAACAGGCATCATTGCGGCCCGGATTGGGCATTCCATCATACATAGTTGCCTCCAGAATTGTATCCGTAGCAGGAGTTATGCGGCCTGTTAGTCGCGAACTTCCGCTTGCAATTGTGCGCACACTTTCTTAACCAAGCGCGCGTGAATTTTTGCCACATCTTCAGAACTGAGCGTTTTTTCGGGGCTGCGGTACAACAGCGAGAACGCAAGCGATTTTTTGTGCGCTCCCACGTGCTGTTCATTGCGATACACATCAAACAAATGCGCGCGCACTAACAGCTTACCGCCCGCCGACAACAGCGCTTGCAAAACGCTCTGGTAGCTAACGTCTTCGTCGACCACCAGTGCAATATCCATGGAAACACCTGGGTAAACGGGAACATCGCAATATTCGCGATGCGATTGCGCCGCGCCAAGCAGCGCCTTAAAGTCAAGCTCGAAAGCAATCACGCTACCTTGCACATCAAGCGCACGCAAGCCACGCGGGTGAATTTCCCCAACCCAACCAAGTTTCGTTTTCCCAAAGAACACGTCCGCCGCGCAACCCGGATGCAAAAAGGGCGATTCATCAGCGTTAACGGGCGTAAACGTAACACCAGGAATATTCAGTGCACAGAAAAGCGTTTCAAGAACACCTTTGCCATCGAAGAAATCGAAAGCCGATGCTGGCTTGTTCCACGCTTTTTCTGTCATGCAACCTGCCAAAACGCCTGCTACTTTAAGCGTTTCGTACGGCTTTTTATGCCCTGGACGCGCGCGGAACACCTCACCAATTTCGTACAGTTGAATGTTGTCAACACCGTGATTTTGATTATACGCAACACTGTGTAAAAGGCCAGGAATGATGCTCTCACGCAAAATGGATTGCTCGGCATTAATCGGATTAAGCAAACGCAGCGGCTCAACGCCAACATTCATGTGCAGTTTTTCGTTATCGCTTGGGTCGGCAAACGAATAGGTCATGGTTTCGCACAAACCGCATGAACGCAAAACTTCGCCCAGTTTCCTAGAAAGCTGCTGTTCAGGCGTGCGAACAGCCAGGCGGCCTTCCCCAGCGGGAAGCGTTGGCGTAATGGAATCCATGCCAACAAGGCGCAGCACTTCCTCGTACAAGTCGATTTCACGCGTAAGATCGGGACGGAACGTGGGGCATACCACATCAAGAACATCAGCGCTGGTGGCAGCATCGGCGTTGTTGGCACCGGTTGCGCTGGTGGAAGCATCGGCGCTGCGCAGCGTGCACGAGCAACCTAAACGTTCCAGTGTATCTATCACTTCATCTGCGGTAATGTGTAAGCCCATCATCGATTCAAAACGCTTTATACGAAACGGCACGCGGCATTCTTGCGTAGCGTCGTGATACACATCAACTCTGCCAGGCGCAACATGTCCGCCTGTAACCTGCGCCATCAGCGCTGCCGCAAAATCGCAAATATCGCCAACCGGATTATCGTCAACAATGCGCTCAAAACGCAACGACGCCTCGCTCATCAGGCCTAAGTTGCGGCTCGTACGGCTTGTGTGCGAACTGTTAAACGCCGCCGCTTCAAGCACAATTTTGGTGGTTTGGTCGGTAATTTCGGTATCAGCACCACCCATAACACCAGCTAACGCAGCAATTCCGCGCGACGAACTAATAACGGTCATGTCGTCGGTAAGCTGGCGCATTTCGCCATCAAGCGTTTCAAGCGTTTCGCCATCGCGCGCCGCACGCACGCAAAGATGCGCAACTCCCTGGTCATCGGCAATTTTGTGGAAATCAAACGCGTGCAGCGGTTGACCGAACAGATACATAATATAGTTGGTAACGTCAACAACGTTGTTAATCGAGCGCGTACCTGCACTTATAACGCGCTCGGCAAGCCAATCGGGGCTCGGCGCAATTTTGACGCCCTCAATAACGCGCGCCGTATAGCGTTTTGCGCGATCGGGGTTGGCAATTTCCACGCTCACCTGCTTAGACGCAGGCGTAAGCGCACTGTCTTCCTCAACGTCAAACAGCGGCGTAAACACGTTGCGCTTATACATCGCGCCCACTTCACGCGCCATGCCAAGCATCGACAAGCAGTCAGGGCGGTTCGGCGTAATTTCCAAATCGAGAATGGTATCCGCCAAACCCGCATACTCGGCAAAGGGAACGCCCACAGGCGCGTCATCAGGCAAAATTATGATGCCATCTTCGCCTTCGCGCGGCGGCAAACCAAGCTCACTGCGCGAGCAGTTCATACCAAAACTCCACACGCCGCGTTTTTTCGCCTTCTTGATAGCAAAGTCACCAGGCAAAACAGCGCCGCACAGCGCCGTTACCACGTGATTGCCCTCGTTGAAATTTTGCGCGCCACACACCACTTGCAGCGGCTGCGGATTTCCCTGTTCATCGGTATGATATGCACCAACATCGATAGTTGTAACAAACATATGGTCAGAATCGGGATGAGGAACTTTGCTGAGCACCTTGCCACAAATTACCTTGTTGAACTGGGCTCCTGTTTGTGCAACGCCCTCAACGCCCGTGCCCGTTACATCAAGGCGATCGCAAAACGCCTTAACATCGTTGGGCACTTCAACATATTCAGAGAGCCATTTAAGCGATACTTTCATTCTAATTCCTCTTCTTAAAATTGACGAAGAAAACGCATGTCACCTTGTAAAAGTAAGCGCAAATCGGGGATGTCATACTTCAGCGCAGCAACGCGCTCGACGCCCACGCCAAATGCAAAACCGCGATACACTTCCGGATCGATACCTGAACAGGTAAGAACGGCCGGGTCAACCATGCCGCAGCCCAAAATTTCAAGCCAACCTGTGCCCTTACAAAAACGGCAGCCGGTGCCTCCGCAGATGCCGCAACTGACGTCCACCTCGGCCGATGGCTCGGTAAACGGAAAATAGTGCGCGCGAAAACGCGTTTTGCGCTCGGGCCCAAACATCGCTTTGCAGAAATAATCAAGCGTGCCCTTTAGGTCGCTAAAACGAAGCGACGTGTCAATCGCAAGGCCTTCAATTTGCGTAAACTGGGGCAAATGCGACGGGTCGGCCGAGTCGCGCCTATACACTTTACCTGGCGCAACAATATATATGGGCGGCTTTTGGTTTTCCATTGTGTGAACCTGAACGCCCGATGTTTGCGTACGAAGAAGCACGTCAGACTCGCCTTTTACCTTGGCAACATCGCCCGATAAATCGGGCAAGTAAAACGTGTCTTGCATGCTGCGGCTTGGATGATCGGCAGGCGCATTCAGTGCCGTGAAGTTGTAGTAGTCGGTTTCAACCTCCGGACCTGTGGCAACGCTGAATCCCAAGCCATAAAAGATGTCGCAAATTTCGTCGGTAATCGCGTGAATAAGGTGGCGATGGCCTTGCACTTGCGAGCGCCCTGGAAGCGTAACGTCAACCGCCGATGTTGCAAGCTGCGCTTCAAGCTCGGTTTCTTGAAGAACCGCCTTGCGCGCACCGAGCGCCTTCTCCACGCAATTACGCACGTCATTGGCGCATTTCCCAACCGCAGCGCGATCTTCTTTGGGAAGCGTTCCCATTTGGCGCAAGTACGCCGTAAGCGTGCCGCTGCGCCCCAGCACCGCAACACGCAGCGCTTCAAGCAGCGCCATGTTCTGCGCTTGCTCAATTTTGCAAAGCGATTGCGCGCGCAGTTGTTTCAATTCGTCGAGAATAGCCATTCCAGTACCTCGCTTGTAGACGCCGATGTTTAGTCGAATGTTTGCAATTCAAAATTCTATACAAAAACACAATACAATGAAAACGAGATATGTGGCGCTATTTCTTCATTACTTACAGAAAAACGAAAAAACAGCGCCAAACCTTATTGCGTGGTTAGTCGGCAGTACGAGCAGCGGCAATAAGCTCGCGCGCGTGTAGAAGCGACGTATCTGTTGCTTTGCCAGAAAGCATGCGAGCAATTTCAAGCGCGCGATGTTCCTCAGAAAGACACTCTACCTGCGTTTCGGCAGGTCCCACGCTCGCGCCATCGGTTTTGCTGACCACGTAATGCGTATCGGCATACACTGCCACTTGCGCCAAATGCGTTACCAAAATCACCTGATGCGTTTTTGACAACTCGAACAACACGCGCGCCAACGCTTGTGCCGTTGTGCCACCCACGCCAGCGTCCACTTCGTCGAAAATAAGCGTTTGAACAGCATCGCTTTTGCCAAGCACCACTTTAAGCGCCAGCATAACGCGGCTCATTTCACCACCCGACGCAATGCGCACCAACTGGCGATACTGCATGCCCTCACCAGGGCAATACATGAACTCTACCGCGCAGGGCGACTGCTCCGTGAACTGCTCAAGCGGCACCATATCCACTGAACAGGAGAAACGCGCATACTGCATTTCAAGAGCCGCCAGCACTTCGTTGACACGTTTGCTCAATATAGGCGCGCCCTTTTTACGATACTCAGCAAGCGCACACGCTGCACGTTCAAGCTGGTCACGCGTTTGTTCCACGCGCGCTTCCAACTTCTGGCGATGCTCTTGCGAATTGTCAAGCGACTGAAGCAGCTGTTGTGCGTCGTGGTAGTTTTGCATGAGTTGTGCCATGTCAGGCGTAAAATCGTGCAGCAAACCCTGAAACAGCGACATGCGCTGCTGCATCTCGTCAAGCGCCTGAGCATCAAATTCAATGGAAGCAGCATAACTCGAAATATCACGAGAAATATCCTCGGCAATGTAGAGGCTCTCCAAAAGCGACTGCGCTTTTTCTGCAAGCGCACCATCGAATTGCGCGGCGTGCTGGATTTGTGAAATTGCCGTGTTAAGCTGGTCCAACGCACCACTTTCGCCACTCAGCGCCGTTTGCGCAGAAAACACGTCACGCGTAAGCTCTTCGCTGTGCTGGGCTTTTCGCAGCTGAACGCTTAATTCTTCGTACTCGTTTTCGGCGGGGTTAAGCTCCTCAACGCGACGAATAAGATAACGCGCCTGCTCAACGCGTGCATTTTGCTGCTCTCCTGCTTCGGTAACAAGCTTCAGCTGCTGGCAGGCGTCGCGATAGTCAAGAAATGCCTGATGATAGGCTGCATACTCCCGCGACCCGTGCGTGTGAAGAAACGCGTCCAGCATGCCTTCATGGAATTTTGCCTGCATCAGGCGCTGGTGTTCGAACTGTCCGCAAAAATCGACCGTCGTTGCCATGGTTGCGGCAAGCTCTTTGAGCGATGCAAGCGAGCCGTTAATGCTCACGCGCGATTTTCCATCGGCTGAACAGGTGCGTTTTACCAGCAGTTCCTGAAAGCTTGGCGCAAGGTCGGGAACGGATGCGTCGGCGCTCGCGCTGGTGGCGGCATCGGTGGCGCTGTCGGCATCGGTGGCGCTGTCGGCATCGCCATCGACGTTCTCGTTTGTGCTGGTGAGCGCCTCGTCAGATGCGTCAGCGTTCGCACCGTCAATGAAAAACCGCCCTTCAACGCAGGTACGCGCGCAACCTTCGCGAATGCTCTCCTTCGTAGCGCGCTCGCCTAGCAGCAGGCGCAAACCCTTCAGCAACGCCGACTTTCCGCTGCCTGTTTCTCCTGTTATAACAGTAAGTCCTTTGTCGAACGTAAGCGAAACATTGTGTATAAGTGCAAGATCGGTAATATGTACTTCATCAATCATAGTTCCCCCTTATCACATTATAATGCCATGTCACAAGCGTGTTACCGCTTCCTACTTCCAAACCGCGACGACGAACGCAACGTAGAACGCAACAACGAACGCCGCGCTTGCTGCTTCCACGTTACCAGTGCCTTAACGCTTTCTGCCTCCAAACCGCGACGACGAACGCCGCGCTTGCTGCTTCAACTTTTTCAAGGTATCAAGCTCGCTTTCGCCTTCAAAGCACGCTTTCACCTTTATCAGCTGGTCACGCGCTTTCGCTGCCGCTTCAAAATCCATGCGCTCAGACGCTTGCACCATCTCATCTTCAAGCTCAGAGATAATCCGCAGCGTTTCTTCGCGTGAAAACTGCGCCAATTTACGATTAACGTCTTGCGAACTTTCATCAACGCTATCTGCGGAAACGCTTTGTGCAATATCAACAACAGCCTTAGTAATCGTTTTCGGAACAATGCCGTGTTCTTCGTTATATGCAATCTGTATGCTGCGGCGGCGCTTGGTTTCGTCAATGGCGCTTTTCATGGAGTCGGTAATGCGATTGGCATACATGATAACCTGGCCGTTTGCATTTCGTGCGGCACGCCCAATTGTTTGAATAAGCGAGCGATGGTTACGCAAAAATCCCTCTTTATCGGCATCAAGAATAGCCACCAACGACACTTCCGGCAAGTCGAGGCCCTCGCGCAACAAGTTAATGCCAACAAGCACGTCAAATACACCAAGCCGCAGGTCACGCAGAATTTCCACACGCTCAAGCGTACCGATATCCGAGTGCATGTAGCGTGTTTTCAGCCCTCGATCAAGCAAATGATCCGACAAATCCTCCGCCATTTTCTTGGTAAGCGTGGTAATAAGCGTGCGCTCGTGGCGTTCCGCACGCACACGCGCTTCATCGCAAATGTCGTCAATTTGAGAATCGATAGGGCGCACTTCAATTTTCGGGTCTAAAAGCCCAGTTGGACGAATGATTTGCTCGACAACGGCGCCACTGGCACGCTGTTCATAGTCGCCTGGCGTAGCAGACACAAAAATAAACTGCGGGATTTTCTTCTCGAACTCGTCGTAGCGCAACGGACGATTATCCAGGCAGCTTGGTAGACGAAAACCGTGCTCTGCAAGGGTAATTTTACGCGAACGGTCGCCCTCATACATGCCCCTGACCTGCGGTATTGTTACGTGACTTTCGTCGACGATACACAAAAAATCATCCGGGAAGTAATCGATAAGCGTATACGGCGGCTCGCCCGGCTTGCGTCCATCCAGGTGACGCGAATAATTCTCGATTCCCGAGCAAAAGCCCATCGTTTCCATCATTTCCAAATCGTAAGACACGCGCATTTCAAGGCGCTCGGCCTCCAGCAGTTTCCCCTGCTCTTTGAAAAATGCAAGCCGCTCGCGCAACTCGTCACGAATGGTGTCAAGCGCGTGTTGAATTTTCGGGCGCGCCGTTACATAATGCGACGCCGGCCACACGGGCAGCGCTTCATAGCTGGTTAGCTTTTCCCCCGTCAACGCATCAATTTCCGCTATCGACTCGATGTCATCACCCCAAAATTCCACGCGAATCGGGTTGTCAGCATACGGCGGAAAAATATCAACAACATCGCCGCGCACACGAAACGTCGCACGCTTCAATTCGTAATCGTTGCGGTCGTATTGGATGTCAATCAAATCGTGAAGAAGCTGGTCACGGTTGTATTCTTTGCTGCAATCAAGAAACACCGCCATGCCAGCATAATCCATCGGCGAACCAATACCATAAATGCACGACACCGAGGCAACCACCACGCAATCTCGCCGCGAAAGCAAGGCCGACGTGGCCGCATGACGCAGCTTTTCCACTTCCTCGTTAATGGACGCGTCTTTTTCGATGAACGTATCTGACGAGGGAACATAGGCTTCGGGCTGGTAATAATCGTAATACGACACGAAATACACCACCGAATTTTGCGGGAAAAATTCCTTGAGCTCGCTTGCCAGCTGCGCCGCCAGCGTTTTGTTGGGCGCCAGCACCAAGGTTGGTTTTTGAAGCGCCTCGATTGTTTTTGCCATCGTGAACGTTTTGCCTGATCCGGTAACGCCCAACAGCGTTTGATAGCGCATGCCGCTTCTGACGTTTTCGGCCAGCTGAGCGATGGCGTTAGGCTGGTCACCTGCGGGTTCGTAGGGAGCTTGCGCAACAAAGGGTGTGGTTGCAAGGCGAACGGCAGGCAGCTTGCCTTCCATGGCGCTTCCTTGGATATTTGCAAGATGAGACGACACGCTTTCTCCTTACCGTTGTCCGCTTGGCGTTCTGTGTTTGGTGGGGCTGCTTGGGAACGCGTTTGCGCAGGTACAGCGCGTATACGAGCGCCACCATTGCACTGTTTGTTCTGCAAGCTTACCCGGCGTTCCATTGTTATAGAACACGACATCTGCCTGTTGTTTTCGCTGGTCATCGCTTATTTGTTGCGCAATGCGCGCGCGAACATCACGCTCACTCCATCCCGCCTGCTGCAAGCGCTGAAGGCGCGCTTCCAAAGGAGCAACAACCGCAATCAGCACGTCGGCTTTGCATGCAAGCGGCCCGGTGCGCGTTGTGAACGCCGAGTACTCAACCGCAACATACGGCTGATGCTGTGCTTGCAATTCGTGCAGTTCACAGGCATATAACTGTTCTATCTGTGGCATGCAAATAGCATTTAAGGTGCACGTGTTGTGCGAATTTGCAAACGCAATGGCGGCCAGCGCTGCACGATGAACACAGCCGCACGCATCGAAAATGGAACTGCCAAAAGCACGTTTCAACTGCAGCTTTACGGAATCACACGCAAGCGCTTCATGGCCAAGCGCATCAAGATCGATAGCGGGTACGCCCTGCTGCTGAAGCGTTTTGCGAACGGTCGATTTGCCCGAACCCATGCCGCCAATTATAAAAATTTGCTTCACGACGTACTCCTTTCTTCACACTTAAGACCAACGCGCATGCCGTGCAGTATATCTGCTGCGTTCTCAATTCACCTTACGAACAGCCACTACGTTACACGCCGTCCATGCGCTCGGCAGCCACTACAAGCCTGCTCACGCACACAACCTGCTCGCACGTGCAAGCAACAAGCCTGCTCACGCACGCAACAAACCCGCACGCTCGCTGATCCCACGCACGAGCGCAACTCACGCGCACAACCTGCTCGCACGCACGCAACAAGCCCGCACGCCTGCAATCAGCCATTTCCGCACGTACATATAGAAAAGGCGCACCCATACAGGCACGCCTTTGTCGCATTCGTTTTGCACGTGCGCGCACGTATGCGCCCACGAAACGATTACTGCTATTCTGCATCCTTCTTTGACGCATCTTCGTTTGCTTCAGATGCTTCCGATGCTTGTTTTGCATCAGCAGTTGAAGCAGCATCATCCTTAGATTCAGAATGGTCGGTGCTTCCCTCAACAGGAATTTCAATACCTAAGTCAAGAGCCGCAGCCTTCATCGACAAAGAAATACGACGACGCTCTGCATTGATTTCTACAACCTTAACTTTAACGGTGTCTCCAACTTTCACTACCTGAGACGGGGTATCAACGTGACGTGTAGCCATTTCAGAAATGTGTACCAAGCCCTCAGCATCGTCACCCAGCGAGATGAACGCGCCAAACGGCACCAACTTCGACACAACACCATCAACGATGGCTCCCAAAGGATATGCTTCAACAAGCTTTAACCACGGATCGGGCGTTGTTTGCTTCAAGCCAAGCGAAATGCGCTCGCGTTGCAAGTCGACGTCAAGCACTTCAACTTCAACTTCCTGACCAACTTTCAGCACTTCAGATGGGTGGCTAATGTGGTTCCAAGAAATCTCAGAAATGTGTACCAAGCCGTCAATGCCGCCCAGGTCAACAAAGGCACCGAAGTCAACAATCGAAGAAACAGTACCTTTCAGGCGCATGCCCTTCGTAAGCTTCGTCAGAATTTCAGCACGTTCGTTCTTGCGGCCTTCTTCCAGCAGCGCACGACGCGAAAGCACCACGTTGTTGCGGTTGCGATCCATCTCGATGATGCGCGCTTCGATATTGGTGTTCAGGTACATGTCAAGGTCTTTTACGCGACGAAGATCAACCAACGACGCAGGCAAAAAGCCGCGCAGTCCGATGTCGATGATAAGACCGCCTTTAACGACCTCGATAACTTCACCCGTTACCGACTCGCCAGCCTTGAATTTCTCCTCAACAGAAATCCATGCACGCTCGTATTCTGCGCGTTTCTTGGAAAGAATAAGACGCCCATCTTTGTCTTCTTTTTGAAGAACAAGCGCTTCAATTTTGTCGCCCAAAGAAACCAGTTCTGCAGGATCGGCATCTTTGCGAATAGAAAGCTCACGAGCTGGGATAACGCCTTCGCTCTTGAAGCCAATGTCAACGAGCACTTCGTCGTGTTCAATTTTCACAATTGTGCCATTAACAAGGTCGCCTTCATCAAATTCGGTAAGAGTACCATCGATAAGAGCGTTCATTTTGTCATCGGAAATATCGGAGAAATCGATGACGGAAGGGTTTTTGATTTCGGTCAAAACGGACCCCTTTCAATACATTCCGGGGACCCATCAACATGATTGATTACACTGTACCATGTTCGTACTCGTTAGGAAGAAACAGCAGGTAGCAAACATGTCTCGGGGGCCAACACTTACATTCTTACCACTGTTTTGGTAAGTGAACACATTGTAGCACGTTAGTGAATATCGTAAAGCAATATCATCAGTTGTCCATATGGAAAATTTATGCACGTTAAAGCTTGCAAAAAGACGGCGAAAAGGCGGCGTGCGGCTGCGTTTGGGTTGCGAAAAGACGGCGTGCGGTTGCGTTTGGGCTGCGAAAAGACGGTATGCGGCAGCATTTCGCCTGCAATAACACGGCACGGAGCTGCATTTGGGCGGTGGAAAGACGGTATGCGGCTGCGTTTGGGCGGTGGAAAGACGGCAGGCGGCTGCGTTTGGGCGGTGGAAAGACGGCACGGAGCTGCATTTGGGCGACATTGCGCCTGCAAAAAACGGCATGCGGCACAATGTGTGCGGCAGCAGGAGTTTTACCACGTTCCCCACGAGCATCGCCGTTGCTCGTGGGGAACGCATCGCCATTGCTCGTGG
>CAMPNZ010000046.1 GCA_946892075.1 uncultured Coriobacteriales bacterium | reverse complement strand
GATGCAACGAGCGGGGAACGTGACTTCGTTGCATCAACATAGCGCGCCACGGACAACGCCGCAAACCGCGCTACGGGCAACGCGGCAAAAAGATGGTGAAGCACGCGCCTTTCCCCTTTTCGCCTTCAACCTGAATGCGCCCATGGTGGCGCTCGATGATTTCACGCACTACGCTTAGCCCAATGCCCAAACCGCCGCTTGCGCGGCTGCGGTGCTCGTCAGCGCGCCAAAAACGCTCAAATACCATCTTTGCTTCTTCGGGCGATAAGCCTACTCCTGTGTCGCGAACCGAAATGTAGGCCTCGGTGTCGTTCGCGCCAATGTGCACCGTAACCGAGCCTTCCGGCGTGTAGCGCACCGCGTTTGAGATGAGGTTTGCCGTTGCTTGGCGCAGCATGTCGCCATCGCCGCGCACGTAAACATCTTGCTGCGCGTGGTAGTTCAAGCGCAAGCCCGCGTCGTGCACGTACGATTCGTGCGTGGAAATTATGCCGTCTATCAGGTGCGCCAGGTTTAGACGGTCTTCCTTAAAGGGCACCGAGCGATTTTCCAAACGCGACAACTTCAAAAGCGAATCGACCAGGCGCCCCAAGCGCTGCACTTCGGTGTTGACGGTTACCAGATGTTGCTGATCAGCGGGGAAAACCTTGTCGATCATCGCTTCAACGGTTGACTGAATTGCCATAAGCGGCGTGCGCAGCTCGTGTGCAACGTCGGTGGTCAGGCGGCGCTCCATCGTGCGATCGCGTTCGATTGCCGAGGCCATGTCGTCGAAGGTGCGGCCCAGAAGCGATACTTCGTCGCGCCCTGTAAGGCCTGTTCGTGCCGATAAATTCCCCTCTTTAAGCTGCACGGCTGTTTCGCGCATGCGCTTGATGGGGCGCATCAAATTGCGCGCGAACAAATACCCCAGCAGCGAAGCAAGCACCAGCGCAATAAGCGTTGAGCACATCATGGCGCCGTACGATTGCGAACGAAACTCCTTGTCGGCGTTGCGTAACAGCGTGTCGGAGCCTTCAATCCACAGGCGCACCGTGCCAACAATTTTGCCGTTGCTGTAAATGGGCGATGTGGCGCCGTTCACGCGAGCAGGCACAACGCGCGCCAAGGTGCTGCTGTGGCGGTCGTGTTCGGCGGAGTTGTAGACGATGGTTCCCTGCGCGTCGGTAATCATCACGCCCATGCCCGCGTAAAGGCGCGCGGCGTTGTCGGCCGTTGCCAGCGTGGATGCAGAAAACGAGTGGCTGACGTCGTACGATCGGGAAATTTGCTGCGCGGTGGCGTTCGCAAGCGATTGAATGTTGTCGCGCGTGTATAGGTTGAAGTATTGTTCCCACACAATGGACACAACGCACACGGCGATGAAGGCGGTCATGGCCGCTATGCAGGCAAAATAGACGGTCATGCGGCGCGTGTATTCAACGCCAATCACAACCGAGCGCAGCTTGTTAAGCGCATTGAGTATTGAGTGACCGAAGCGCCGCATACCAAGCCGCACAAAAATTAGTGGGAAGTGTTTGCGCTGGTGGGGTCTTCAAAGCGATAGCCCACGCCGTGAACGGTATGCAGCCAGCGCGGATGACGCGGATTGTCGCCAATTTTCGCACGGAGGTTTTTCACGTGCGAATCGATGGTGCGCTCGTAGCCTTCAAAGTCGTAGCCGAGCACTTTTTCAACAAGCTCCATGCGCGAATACACGCGTCCCGGATAGCGCGACAAAGTGGTAAGCAGCTTGAATTCGCTGGCGGTAAGATCGATTTCTTCGCCATTGACCAGCACTTTATGCCCCGACACATCGATGATAAGCCCACCAAAATCAAGCACTTCGCGCTGTGGTTCGCTGTCGGCATGCACACGACGCAGCAACGCACGGGCACGCGCAACCAGCTCACGCGGGCTAAATGGCTTGATAAGATAGTCGTCGGCGCCCAGTTCAAGGCCAATAATGCGGTCTTCAACTTCACCTTTTGCGGTAAGCATAATAATAGGCACGTCGGAATTATCGCGAATGACGCGGCACACCTGTTCGCCGGTTACGTGAGGAAGCATAAGGTCAAGAATTACCAAATCGAAGTGATGTTTTTCAAATTCGTCAAGCGCAGCCTGGCCATCTCCCACAGCTGTTACCCAGTAGTTTTCACGCTCGAGATACGCCGTAACCGCATCGCGAATTGCCTTTTCATCCTCAACGAGCAAAATACGTCGAGTGGCTTCATTGGTCATGAACATTTCACCTTTCCTCCCGCTGCAAGAGCAAAGAACGCGACAAGGCACAAAGCGCGACCTGTTGCGAAACGCGACCTGTTGCGAAACGCGATCTGTTGCGGAACGCAGGCTGTTGCGAAACGCGACCGGTGTTCGCGATGCCTGTTGCGGAACGCAGGCTGTGGCGGAACGCGACAAGGCGCAAACACACACGCGCCAGCTGCGAAGCGCAAGCAGTTACAAAGCGCACCAAGCTACGCATTTTTTGCTCTGTGCCTATTGTACCAATTTATTCTTAACAAGTAATCCACAATTCCAACAAAAGAAGCTCAAAAATACCACAAATTTCGATTTTCTGCAGCGTGCAAGCTATATAATAACGGGGACTTCAAAAGGAGAAAGAACGTATGCAAGCACCAAAGCTAACCATAACACGCCGAACACTTGTGCGGGGCGCTATTGGAGCGGGCGTTGTGGCGGGCATCGCGGGCGTGAACGGCGTTATGCATTCGCGCAAAAATGTCACGCTCAGCAGCGAGCTTACCATTGGACCGCAAAGCGTTGTGACGCTGGACACGTTTACGCAGCTTGACGAGCCAAGCCAGATGATGCATCTGCTAGACAGCGTCGACTTGCCGTATCATTCGCTGGCATGGATGAGCGACGAGGGCATTCTTGCATATCTGACGCCCACGAAATCGGGGCATCCGCTTAATGCGGTGGGTGTTGTGCGTTTCGGAGGGAACAACATGAAGGCGCGCGGGGCTGATGCGTCGGGCGCTGGTGCGGCTGGTGCTGCATCGGGTGCAGCTGGTGCTGAGAGCGCGCTGGACACGGGCGTTGGCGCTGGTGAGGAGCTTAATGGCGCAGCGAGCAGCACGATACGAGGCATTCAAAAGCCGCAGATTGTTCTTTCGCAAGCTCACGATAACGCTGAGGGCTTTGACATCTACGACGTGCGCGCAAGCAGGCAAGGCATCATTTGGCTTGAGGCGCACGTTCTTACGAACACGTGGCGCGTGTGGTGCGCACGGTTCACAAAAACTGGCATTGACCAGCCTCTTTTGTTGGACGAGGGCACGCAATACGAGTCGATGCCCACGCTTGGAATTATTCGCAACGTGGTGTTTTGGCAGATTGACGTGCCGCTGCGCAAAAGCAAAGGGAACGCACAGGAAGGCACATCGGCGCAGGTAGAGGCCTCGTCGGCAACGCTTGCTGCCGCAACGCTGGGTGCGGGTGCGGGCACAAACACTGCCCAAGCTGCCGTAAGCTGCATTCGAAGCGCCTTTTTGCCCGGTGAAGCAAGCAATGCTGTTCGTTGTTTTCGCGAATCGAAAGCCGGATTTGTAACGTCGCTTGGCGTAAGCAACAACCTTATTTGCGCAGCTGAGCGCATGCAACAATCGCGCTCGCACACGCGTCTTGTGGCGCTTGACACCAGCGGCACCTTGGTGGACAGCCTGGTTTTACCTGCGGGAATACGCCCCGTGAACATCGCATACGGGAAAAGCGGCTTTACGTTTGGCATTGAAGGCAGCTACAAAAACAAAACGGGCATCACAAAACTGGGAACGTATTTTCCGCTGGCAGTAAGCGTGCCCCAAGTGCGCGTGAAAAACGGCGAGCTTGGTGAAAAAGGCGCCGATCAGGTGGAGCAAATTGCGAAAGCGGAACAAGCGGCGCAGGACCTTCGAGTGGCGCGGGCAGCGCTCGCAGGCCAAGCAGCGCAAACGGAACACGGGACGGAACGCGACGCGGGAAATGCAAGCGCCACCAGCGAAAAACACAAGCTGGCAAGCGAGCTTTCGTATGCGGCGCTGTACAATGCGTCAACGTGGTTTCATTTTGGACGCACACCAACAACGGCTCCCTGTTGGTGCGACGATATGGTGATTGTGAAGTCGACCTATTCGGTGTTGGCCATTGACCTGCGCGCGAAAAACTACGTGATGTTGCCCGTTGATTCCGGCGCCGATCAGTGGGGAGAATGGTGCGCAAGCAGCGGAAATCACGCAACGTTTGTGACGTTTACCAGCATAAACGATAAGCCGATTGGCAAAGAGCCTGTGCGCGTATGTCGCGTTAAAGTGTGGGAAAAGGCATAGGCGCGCACCACGAACGGAGCGCGCCACGTTGCAGCAAGCTTCTACGCGCGCGCTTCGTCAAACTGCAAGGCTTCCAGCTTCTTGAACACACAATCCACGCGCGACAAAAACACCTGCGGGTCGAAAATTTTCTTTAATTCATCAGGCGAAAGCGTTACTTCGGGGTCGGCTGCTAAGCGTTCCTCAAAACTTTTACCGGCGCGAGCATTTTGAATGTCGCCCCACACGCTCATGGCGTGACGCTGCACAATAAGGTAGGCGTTTTCACGCGTAATGCCTGTTTGAACAAGCGCCAGCAGCACGCGTGACGAGAAAATGAGGCCGCGTGTTCGCCATAAATTATGATGCATTTTATCGGGATACGTGCGCAATCCTTCAAAAATGCCCTGCATCTTGCTAAACATGTAATCAAGCGCAATAAAGCTGTCTGCCAGCGCGGTGCGTTCGGTGCCTGAATGCGAAATATCGCGCTCGTACCACAGCGCCACGTTGTCGAAGGCTACCTGGGCGTTCGCTTTTACGGTGCGCGCAAGGCCGCACACGCGCTCGACGGTGATGGGGTTGCGCTTGTGAGGCATCGCTGACGAGCCTTTTTGCCCCTGCTTGAAGGGTTCTTCCACTTCCAAAACGTCGGATTGCTGCATAAGGCGCACCTGCGTGGCAAGCGCTTCCAAGCACGACGCAACCGTTGCCAAACAGGCTGCCACCTGGGCATGTCGGTCGCGCGCAACAACCTGCGTCGAAAGCGGATCGGGCGTAAGTCCCAAGTGTTCGCACACGTAGCTTTCAACGAAAGGGTCGATGTTTGAGTACGTTCCCACGGCACCCGAAATGGCGCCAACCGCAATCGTTTTGCGGGCTTCCAGCACACGCGTTTCGCAGCGTTTGAGCATCCATGCCCAGCTTGCGAACTTCATGCCGAAGGTCATGGGCTCGGCGTGAATGCCGTGCGTGCGGCCAACGCACACCACATCGCGCAGCTCAAAGGCGCGTTTTTTGCACACGGTGCCCAGCGCCTGCACGTCGCGCAGAATGATGTCAAGCGCCTGCACAATTTGGTAACACAGCGCGGTGTCACCCAGGTCGGACGACGTCATGCCGTAGTGCACCCAACGGCTGCACGGCGCGGCGCCTTCAGGCAGCTTGGCGTCGATGTAGTGCGCCATGTTCGTAAGAAAGGCAATAACGTCGTGGTTCGTAACGGCTTCGATTTCGGCAACTTCGTCCAAGTTGAACTGCGCATGAGCGCGAATCCACTGCGCGTCGCTTTCGGTGATGCCAATAGCTCCCAGCTTGGCTTGAGCTTCACAGGCAAGGATTTCAATTTCCTTCCAGATGGCGTACTTGTTTTGCAGCTCCCAGATGGAGCCCATTTCGCGGCGCGTATAACGATCGATCATAGCGGCAGTCCTTTCGTGTGGTTAGTGGTTGGTGGTGCGGCGCCGGCGTGTGGAGCACGGGCGCGGTTTGGTGGTGCGGCGCCGGCGTGTGGAGCACGGGCGCGGGTTGGTGGTTGGTGGTGCAAGCTTTGTGGTGCAGACTTGCGGTTGGTGGTTCTTGCGCGGGAACGTAGCTGAGGGGCACGGGAACGGCGTGCATGAAAACGCGCAGTTCAGAGACGTTTCACGTTTCACGTTTCACACTCAAACGCGTTCCCCATCGCATCCCCCATCATGCGACGCTCGCGCGCAAACGATCGCACGGCGCAGCGCTACAACGAGCGCAGAATTTCGCGTGCGTCGGCGATGCTTTCCTTGCTGGCGATAACATACACCTTGTTACCTGGTAAAACAATGGTATACGGCATCGCAACCTCAATGCCGGCATCGCCCAGCACGGCAACAATAAGGCACTGATCGGGCATGGGGATGTCCTCAATAGCAATACCGCTTAAAATGTCGGAGTTCTTGAATTTCGGCAGCGAAATTTCGGTAAGCGTTACGTTGCTGTCGGCAAGCGCCGCCATGGTGGTCATTGACCCAAGCGACGCTTCTTCTTGAATAAGCGTGGCAATAAGCTGGGTAGACGATACGCTCTCGATGTTCAACGCCCGGAAAATGCGCTGGTTTTTGGGAGCGTTCACGCGCGCAACGCAACGCGAAACGTGAAACACGCGCTGGGCAATTTCGCAGGCCACAAGGTTGTTGTCGTCTTGCCCCGTGGTTGCCACGAACACGTCCGCCCTGCCCACGCCCGCGTCGGCCTGAAATTTCGAGTCGCAGCCATCGCCATTGATAACCAGGTAGCGACCCGTTAAAAGCATCGAAAGACGATCGGCAATTTGCGTATTGCGCTCGATAATCGACACTTCGTTTCCCTTGTCAAGCAGCACCTGAGCAAGATACTCGCCCACTTTTCCGCCGCCACAAATTACAATGCGCATGCAAGGCTCCTCATCTGCGTTTAGTCTTGTACAAATTTCATGAATGAATCAATGAGCTCGTGATGCACGCACGCAACCACCGTGTCGCCGGAGTACAAAATTGAATCGGCGTTGGGAATTGACGATGCGGAACCATCGCTGCGCTCGAACACGACGATGCGAATGTTGTGCTCTTTTTCGATATCACCTACCCGAATAGTAGGAGTTTTGATGTGGGAAAGGTTAAGCGAGAAACGCAAAATTTCGTAATCGCCAAACGTATCAAGATGCCCCGAATGCCCTGATACAACCTTGCCAAACACTTCCTCGGCCACAAGCGATGTGCCGCACACGTAGTCGATGCCAAGCTGCAAATACGCGTGTTCGTGATCGGAATTGTACAAGCGCGTAATAACATGCTGTACGTTGAACAGGAGTTTTGCCACTTCCGTTACCATTAAGTTCGCGTTATCCGACTGCGTAACCGCCGCAAGAATGTCGCATTCTTCAATGCCGGCGCGTATCAGTGCATCTTCGTCAAAGCCAATGCCTTGCAGCGTTTGGCCGTTGAAATTGCGGCCGAGGTTGGAAAACGCTTCGGGGTCTTTGTCGATAACGCACACGTTGTCGCCGTTATTGGAAAGCATAATGGCAAGTTGTGAGCCGACGCGTCCACATCCCACAATGATGATATTGCTCATGTGATGGTGCCTTTCTGCCTCGCTGAGCTTGCTTGGTGCTTATTATACTCTGGCGGCGGCACGGGTGCGCGTGCTATTTTCGTGTGCGGGGAACGGAAGGGAGTGGCGTGCGGGAAACTGGCGCGGGAACGCGTGGAGCGCTGGCGCGGAAGCTGGGGAAATAAGGTGGTGCGAGTGCTGGTACGGGAACGAAAACGGAAGCAGGATGCGAAGCTGATACAAACGCGCCAGCGCGTTCCAGAACGTTCGCAAGCGTTCCAGCCCGTTCAAACGCGTTCACAAGCAGCTACAAAATCCAGGTTCCATCAGGAGAAAAGAGGCAGAAATCGGACGCTCCCAAGCCGTGCAGGCAAACCGTTTGCACGTCGCCTGGAACGTACAGCACGAACAGTACAATCGCCACGCAAATGGCGAAAATTCCCAAGCTTACCAGCATCAACGGAATTGAATTGCGCAGGACGCCCATAAAATAAAGCACCAGCGCGAAGGCGATGAACGGCCACAGATACATAATGGCGTTAAGCCAGGTAAGCCAGCTTAAAACGCCCAAACAGCACGGCAGCAGCGCGCCCGAAAACAAGGTTACGCCCACGCCCGCAATGTGCAGCGCAACGCAGTAATAAAAGTCGTTGACGGGCACGACGATGCAAATCATCCCAAGCGCCATAAACAGCAAAGGCCAAAAATACCACCATTGGCTGTGCGGGAACAAAAAACTCCCCGATAGCACGATGAACGTAAACATAATAAAAAGGCCCACTGACAAGGCAATACGCGCAATAAAGGGAACGGAGCTCAGGTCGTCTTGAAGCCAGTAGCGCCACTTCTCTTTCAGGCGCTCGAAGGGGCGTTTGGTGGCTTGAGGCGGCATGAAGGGATGGCTGTGCGTTGGTGTTGCGACGTGGGGTGTGGCGGTGGCGGTGCTGGTGGCGTGTGGTGTGGCGGTTGCGGTGGCGCTGGCGCTTGCGAACGAGGTATAGTCGTGAAACGACGCATCGTCGCAAGATTCAGCAGCGCTTGATTCGTTCACGTCATGGTGCATTGTTGCAGATGACGAAGCTGCGCCGCCATAAAACGAGCTTTCAGCATGAGAACATGCAGCAGGATGCCCTGGCAGCGGCACGTGAGGCGATGCGTTCGTGCTGTTCCCGCTTACGCCGTTGTTGTTTGCGCTGTTCGCGATGTGGGACGATGCGCTGCCGCTGTGTTTTGTGGACGTTGAAACAAGATGATAGCGCATTGAGTGCGCGGTGTAAGGAACAACGTCGACCGGCTCGCTGGTGCCCTCGCGGACGGGCAGTATTTGCCAAAGCACCAGGTAAACGACGCCTGCCATACCAAGCGTGACTACCATCAGCAGCAAAAAAGCAGAGCGAACCGTGTGAGTAGAAAGGTTGCAGCGCTCGGCAATGCCCGCACAAATGCCTGCTACGCGGCCATATTTGGCGCGATACAAAAGAAGCGAATGGTGGCGGTGTTCAGGCGACATATACAATCCATTTCGTGCGGCGCTTAGGGCGTGTCGGTGGGCGTGGCTGTTTCGGGTGCGGGTTTCGTGGTGCGTGACGTGACGGTGGTGCTGGTGCGTGGCGTGGCGGTGCTGGTGCTGGTGCTGGTGCGGGCTTTTGTGGAACGCGACGCAGCAACGGCGCTTTTGCGTGCGTGTGACGTTTGTTCGTTTACTGATATAGGTGCGGATGCGCATTCAGATCCCGATTCAAAAGTGCTGCAATCGGGCTTTCCATCAGGAGAAACGGCGTGCGCTGAAACAGGCTTAGCATCGCTTGCACCATCGCTTGCACCATCGCGTTCAGCCTCACGCACAACCGCGTTCTCAGCCACGTTCTCCGCAGCGTTCTCCGCATGGAGCGCGCTGCGATGCTCGTCGTGTTTTTCCTGCAAATTGCCTGGTAACACACAAGAAATGTGCAGCAAGCGAATGCGGCGGCGGCGCATGTCCTGTACCCTAAAGCAGAAGCCCTCGTGCTGAATTTCGCGGCCAATTTGCGGAACCGCGTCGATAACGCTCATAAACCAACCGGCGATTGTGTCGTATTGCGGCGACTCCTCAATTGGGAAACCAGCTTCGCGCGCGTCCTCAACCGTCAGACGCCCGTCGGCAATCCACTCGCCTTTCCCCTGGTCAATAAGGAATGCGTGCTGCGAGTCGGACTCGTCGATAATCTCGCCCACAATTTCCTCAACGATGTCCTCAACGGTAATAAGCCCGTCGGTTCCGCCGTATTCGTCCACTACAACGGCCATTTGCTGGCGTTTTTCCTGCATTTCGCGCAGCAGCGAAAACAGGTCTTTCGTTTCCGGAATGAAGAACGCGTCGTGGCAAAACTGCACTGCCAACTGCGATTCCTGCCCGTCGAGAGCCGGCTGCACCAAATCTTTCAAGTGAATGAGCCCCACGATTGTGTCAAGGTCTTCGTGAAACACGGGCATGCGCGAATAACCTGTTCCCAGCATGCGTTCAAGCGCGCTTCGGACGGTTTCGTCGTCGGAGATGCCAATCATGTCAACGCGCGGCGTCATGACGTCGTTTACGGCAAGCTCGTCAAGGTCGAGAATTTCGCCGATCATGCGTTTTTTGTCGTCGATGAGGTTGTCTGCGTCATCTACCAGGCTTTTTATTTCGTCTTCGGAAACGTCGCGCGTCGTGCGCTTCGAGAACAGGCGACGTGCGCACTGCAAAAATGACGTGGAAAACGAAGCAGGCGAAGAAGTGTCGGCTGGTGCCTGCGATGACGGGTCGGGTGTTTTTGAAGAAGCTGTATTCATAGAGGTAACTTTATCATATTGTAAAGCGCAGCGTGAAAGCGAACAGAAAAGAGGTGCTGAGCTGTTACTTTTTGGCGTGCAACGGTAGGATGCGCTGAAACGGATAAGCGCTACAAGTTGTCGGGCAAGCAGCAGTCGCGGCGCAGCTTATCGATGTGCACCATGTGAAGCTGCGCTTCGTAGAGTTCCGATAACACCTGTTCAGTAAGCACATCTTGCGCTTCGCCAACCGTAAGGTGCCCCTGATTGTTCAACAGCGCTACCCGTCCGCCCAGCAAAAGCGGGTGATTGGGGTTGTGCGTGGTCATAACAATGGTGAAGCCGTCGCTTAAAAGCTGGCGCATGCAACGCAAAACGCGCAGTTGATTGCCGTAATCAAGCGCGCTGGTGGGTTCGTCGAACAAGATGATGGACGGCTGTTGCACAATGGCGCGACCGATGGCAACGCGCTGGCACTCGCCGCCCGACAGCTCGGAAATTCGGCGGTTGACCAGCGGTTGTAGGCCAAGGCGTTCCACCACGGAATCTACCAGTTCGTACACGTCTTTGCCGGGAGACGTGAACACGCCCAAGCGCGGCGCGGCGCCAAACGCAAGGTACTCGCGCACCGAAAAGGCGTAGGTTGTTGAAATGTGCTGCGGAACGTAGGCAAGCATCGTTGCCACTTCGCGCGGGCTTAAACGCGTGATAGGCGTGCCGTTCAGCAGCACGGTGCCCTCGTAGGGGTGGTCGATGCCTGAAAGACAGTTCAGAAGGGTTGATTTACCTGCGCCGTTAGGACCAAGCAGCGAGAACATTTCGCCTTTGCGAATGTCGAAGCTTACGTTTTGGAACGTGGGCTGGTTGTGTTTGTAGGCGAACGAAATCGAGCGCGCTTGCAATAAAACCTGGTGAGAGGATGATGGCGAAGTCATTAGTCAACCCTCCTTTGGTGTACCAGCAAATATCCAAAGATGGGCGCGCCGATGAAGCCGGTAAGGATGCTCAGCGGAATTTCAAGCGAGCACACGCTGCGGGCGATGGTGTCAACTATCAGCATAAATATGGCGGCAACCACGATGGTAATGGGCAGCAAACGCTTATTGTCGGAGCCCACGATGCGCCGCGAAACGTGTGGAATTATCAGGCCAATCCAGCCGATTGTTCCTGAAACGCTTACCGCAGATGCCGTTAGAATGGTTGATGCCACAATCACAAAGCCGCGCTCGAGCGTTAGATGCACGCCGAGGGTTTTTGCTTCCGCTTCGCCAAGCGCCAGCAGGTTAAGCCGCCAGCGAAACAGCAGCAAAAGCGCGATAAAAAGAACCAGAACTGGGGCTGTGAACTGCAGCGTTTCCATGTTCACTTTAGCGATAGAACCCAGTTGCCAATACACGATTTCCGGAAGTTGTGTGTCGGTGTCGGCAACATATTTCAGCAAGCCGATAACCGAACTCATGAAGCCGCCGACGATAATGCCTGATAACACCATTACGATGTTGGACGATTTGCGCATAAGCTGCGGAATGCCAACCGTAATAAGCACCGAAATGATGCCGCCAACAAACGCGAAAATTTGTATGTACCAGCTGGTGAAATTCAGCAAAATGGCAGCGGCGGCGCCCACGCACGCGCCCGCAGACACGCCCGACATTTTGGGCGTGTCTG
>CAMPNZ010000045.1 GCA_946892075.1 uncultured Coriobacteriales bacterium | reverse complement strand
CAGCAGCGCCAGGCACCTCAATGCGCGGCAGCATCGAACTATCAAGCCTGCGCAAATGCGCAGTTTCGTGTTGCAAGCTGCTGATAGACTCGCTCCAATGCTGGCTGCGCGCACTGCGCTCGTACGCAACGGCGGCTGGTTGGGCGGCGGCTTGCTGTTCGCCACTTCCCGATTGACCGCGTTCGTAAGCGGTCAAATGTGTACTTTTATCAGGTATAACAGTAGGAACATAAGGAACGCGGGGAACTGTCGGAACACCGCCAACGCGTGGCACAGCCGGCACACGAAACGCACCAGCCTGTCCATGCGGCACAGCTGGCACATTCCTCACACGCTGCGCACCAGGAATGTTCTCCACGCGCGGAACACGCTCCCCATCAGGCACGTTCCCCACACGCGAGCCGCCGTCAACACGCAACTCGTCGCCAGCGCGCAACTCGCTGCCCACACGCGACCCGTCCCGCTGCACGTCGCGCACGTCGCGCGCCCGATTCCTGCGCACAGCAGGCACGTTGCAGACTATGTCGAAAGCTTCGTTATCGTGCGCATCCGAACTAAACGATTCACCGGTATGTCGTGGTGCCGTCACGCTAACAAACACCTCTAAGCAGGTTCAATAACATCGGTACCCATATAAGGAACCAGCACGTCAGGAACGCGAACCGAACCGTCTTCCATCTGATAGTTCTCCAAAATTGCAGCCATGGTACGCCCAACCGCCAAGCCTGAACCGTTCAGTGTGTGCACCAGACGCGTACCTTTGAACTGCTCGGGGTCGCGATACCGAATGTTCATGCGGCGCGCTTGAAAGTCTTCGCAATTCGAGCACGACGAAATTTCCTTGTAGCCATTATACGAAGGCAGATACACTTCAACGTCGTACGTTTTCGCAGCTGAGAAGCCAATATCGCCCGTGCAAAGCGTAATCACGCGATACGGCAAACCAAGCAACTGCAAAATATTTTCCGCGTCGTTTGTCATAAGCTCAAGCTCGTTATAGCTTTCCTCTGGCTTTGCATATTTGACCATTTCAACCTTATCAAACTGGTGAAGGCGAATAAGACCGCGCGTATCGCGACCAGCACTTCCCGCCTCTTCGCGGAAACACGGCGTAAACGCGCAATAACGCAGTGGCAAATCGGCGGCTTCCAAAATTTCGCCCGCGTGGATGTTCGTTAGCTGCACTTCAGCCGTCGGAATAAGGTACAATCCCTCGCGCGTTTTGAACATGTCCTCTTCGAATTTCGGCAACTGGCCTGTTCCCGTCATAGTTTGCGCGTTTGCCATCGCCGGGCACCACCACTCTTTGTAGCCGCGCGCGGTGTGCGTGTCGGCCATGAAGTTGATGATGGAGCGCTCGAGGCGCGCTCCCAAACCGCCCAGCAGCACAAAGCGGCTTTCTGCCAGCTTCGCACCGCGCTCGGAATCGAGAATTCCCAGCTTGGCGCCCAAATCCCAATGCGCAAGCGGCTCGAAGTTAAACGTGCGAGGCGTTCCCCAACGGCGCACTTCCGGATTGTCGTTTTCGTCCTTGCCAACAGGCGTTTCCGCGCAGGGCATGTTCGGTGTTTTTAGCAGCAGATGATGCAAGCGCTCATCGATTTCTTCGCGCTTGGCAGAAATGCTCGAAAGCTGATCGTTAATGGTGCGCACGTCGGCCTTCGCTTGCTCGGCTTCTTCCTGTTTACCTACGGCAATAAGAGCGCCAATTTCCTTTGAACGCGTATTGCGCGACGCTTGAAGCGCTTCTTCCGATGCGATGCTCTCACGACGAGCAGCATCAAGGTCGGCAAATAACTGCGCGTCCCATTCGGCATTTCGGTTGTGCATAGCCTGCGCGACTTCCTGTTGATGGTCGCGGACAAAGCGTAAATCAAGCATAATAGCGCTCCTCGAACTGTTTGCGTTGATAAGCATAAATGAATATTTGTAGTGCTAGTATAGCGCAGTTTTTCGCCTTTCGGGCGGCGTCATTGGTCCTTGAACGAAAATGCACACGCTCCACGGGAACGCGTGCGAGCGGTGCGAGAGTTGGCGCGGGCGTTGGCGCGATGATGGGAACGGGAACGCGTGCGAGCGGCTCTACCCGTTCCCAAAAATTATGATAATATGCAATGGATTGCAGATTTTCATAAAAATGGAGGTGCTCTATGACCTACATCACCCGCACGCTTGAGAGAAAATTTCTAAAGCTGAATGACTTTTTCAAAGTTGTGCTTGTTACAGGCGCACGTCAAGTAGGAAAAACCACCATGTTAAAGCACCTTGCTTGCAGCAATCGCACCTATGTAACGCTCGATGACACACTCGCGCAAAACCTAGCTCAATCCGACCCTGCACTGTTCTTTCAAACGTATAAACCGCCGCTGCTTATTGACGAAGTGCAAAAGGCGCCTGAGCTGTTCAATCATATTAAACTGCTGTGTGACGAAAGCGATGAAACGGGTTTGGTTTGGCTTACGGGTTCGCAGCAGTACGCTGTCATGAAAAATGTGCACGAATCGCTTGCGGGGCGCATTGGCATTGTGCAGCTGTATGGCTTAACACAGCAAGAAAAAGCAGGCGCAAGCTTCCAGAACGATTTAGACTTCTCGCTTGCTACGCTTCAAGCTCGACAACAAGCGGTGCCGAAAAACGACGTCATAAGCGTGTTCAATCATATTTGGGAAGGCGGGATGCCGCGCGTGCACGGCACGGACGACGAATTGCGCCAGGAGTATTTCAACTCGTATATTGATACGTACCTTATTCGCGATGCTATTGATGCAGGTAGAATTACCGACCGCGTGCGTTTCCGCAAATTTCTGGTAGGCTGTGCCGCACTGGTTGCGCAGCAGCTGAATTATGCAAAACTGGCAGAATTGGCGGATATCTCGCAAAATACGGCAAAAGAGTGGGTCAAAATTCTTGTTGGCTTAGATATTGTGTATCTGCTGGCGCCTTATGCAAACAACCAGTTGAAACGCCTTACGAAAACGCCGAAATTGTACTTTTGCGATACGGGGCTTTGTGCGTACTTGTCGATGTGGCTTACGCCTGACACGCTGCGTAATGGTGCTGCAAGCGGGCAGTATTACGAAAACTATGTTGTTATGGAGCTCGTGAAAAACTACGCGTATTCAAAATCAAAAGCAAATATCACCTATTTTCGCGATTCCAATGCCAAGGAAATTGATGTCGTGGTTGAGGAAAATGGCGTTGTGCATCCCTTGGAAATCAAAAAAAGTGCGGCGCCGAACCCGCGCGATGTGAAGAAGTTTCGCGTGCTTGATGGCGCGGGCGCAAAGCGCTCAGCTGGGGGTATTGTGTGCATGTGCGACGCGCCCGTTCCCATTGATGCTGAAAATTGTTTTATTCCGAGCAATGTGATTTAAGTGCCGCCGTTCTGGAAACGCGCGGTGCATGGTACTATGAATGTGCACTATCGCGAACGCGGGGAACGTGGGGCGTGCGCGGGGCGTGGAGCGTGGAGCTGACGGTCACGCGGCAAGTGCGCGGCGTGCGCGGGGCGTGGAACGTGGAGCGTGCGTTAGGCGCGGGGCGCGAGGCTGTCAAGCACACAAAACGAACAAACCCAAGGTCAAGGAGCTATCGATGGATTTCGCTGCGATATATCACTTCTTATTTGAACAGTACGCAGGAATTGGCGTGCTTGTTGCAGCAGGACTTATTATCAGCATCGTTGCCGCTATGATTATGGAAGTGAAAACGCGCAAAACTTTCGTTGATCGAGGTGAAGAGCCCGAAAACGCCTGGGAAGCGAACAGCGATGCAAACGTTTCGCAGGTTAGCGCGGACGGACAAGCGCCTGAAACAGTGCCACCAACAGCGTCGAAAACACGATAATCACCAGCAACTGCGACGGTATAAACAGGTTCGTAAAATTACTGTTTACCCACGTAGCACACGCGGCGCTTATGCCTAACACAATCCCCGATCCAAAGGTTCCCCCAACATCAACCATGCGTTTGTGCGCCATCGCGAACAGCGATTGCAACACGCACGCAAGCAGCAAACCCGCAAGTAGAATGTATGTTTGCGCATTGCAAAGCAGCTGCATAAGATTGCTTCCCACGTCAAGTGCGAAAAAGCTGCCGTGACTGATAACGTCCCATGCGTACACGTTTTGCGAGCCGAGCGACGCAAAAATGAACAGCCACAAGCATGAATACACCGAACTTATTACCGCTTGCAGCGGTTTCAGCGCACCGCCGGCGCCCAAAAACGCCAACGGAGCGCCGCCAAACGCGCCTAACATAATGGCTGACGTGGTGAAATTCGTGGCTGCCGTGCGATTTTTCCCCAACGATGAGTACCACGCAAGCGTAAGCGCAACCAGCACAATGCCAAGCCACGGCACGTTGCTTAAAATGAACGCAATCGAAAGCGCCATAAAGCCCACAACAGCGCCTAAAGGCGGAAACACAGCGCCAAGTACGGCTCCGCATATTGCTGCAATCACAGGAAACGCGAAATACGGAACACTAAACGCATACGGGATGTTCATCGTGGCAAGGTACAGCAAAAATGCGCTTCCACATGCGCTTACGACGCGAGCGGCACACGACACCACACGCGGAGAAACAAGCTTGTTCATAGCTTTAAGCCTTTCACGACATAAAGAAAAAGAAAACAGCCCATGCGGGGAACGTCCCGCACCACCAGCGCTACCAGCGCCGCCAGCACCTCGTGAGCCGCGCGCAGCAGCGCCCGCGCCCCGAGCTCCTCGGCCCGATTGTGGCAATTCTTCCTGCAAACGAAGCTCGTTTTCGGCTTGCTGCCGTTCAAGCAGCAAGGTGTCGTTTGCTTCCACACGCGCAGCAGCGCGCTCAAGAATATCCCAACCAGCCGATTTCACGCCTTGCGCAACACCATACGCACGCGAATGCGGCGCTTCCTGCTGGTGCGTTCCCTTTTTGGAACCAAGGCCGCCAAAAAGCGACCAAATAGGCTTGTGACCTGCGTTATCGCCACACGCGCTGCCCGCTTCCCCAGCGCCGTTGCCATCACCAGCACCGTCACCAGTGCCATCGCCACCATCACCACCGTTAGCGTGATCAAGCGCATGGCGCACACACAGCTCCAAGTCTTCCGCGCCACAGGCCGCATCCCCTAAAAACCGATCCATCTCCTCGGCAAAATCGTCGATGCTGGCATAGCGATTATCGGGGTTCGGATCAAGCGCATACAGCAACACGTCGTCAATTTCGGGAGGAATTTCTTCCCAACAGGCAGAAGGCAGCGTGATGCGCGCCGACGAAAGAATGTGCTGCGCTTCTTCAAGCGTGGGCGCCTTGAACGGGTTTTCCTGCGCAATAAGGCAATACGTAAGCGACGCCAGCGCCCATTCGTCGGTTCGAACGTCCAAATGCTGGCGCGTAATTTGCTCAAGCGGCATATAACCAATAGTACCACCTGCGGTTTTACCACGCCCCGCCGCATCCAACAGCGTCGCAAGGCCAAAATCGGTTACTTTCACTTTTCCGTCGGGCGTAATAAGAATGTTGTCGGGCTTAATGTCCAAATGCAGCACCGACGCGCGATGCGCCACACTCAGCGCCGCGGCGATGCCGTCAAAAAGCGCCGTCAGCGCATCGAGGGTAATGTTGTGAGCATAGCGCTCCATCAGCTGCGTCAGTGTAATGCCCTCGATGTATTCCATAATCAGATACGCGTACGAATCGCAAAGTGCCACGTCATAGATGGTAACGATGTGTTCGTCTTTCAGAAGAGCCGCCGTGCGCGCTTCATCGATGCCCGGAATGTGCGAAAGCGCGTGAAATTCTTGCGAAGCGGCATCGTCAAGAGCCGAGCGCTGGGCGTCAACGCTGGTAAGAAGAATTTTCTTAAGCGCAACTTTACGCTGAATGCGCGGATCCCACGCCAATAACACCTGGCCAAAACCGCCCGACCCAAGCGTTGCAAGAACACGATACCGATTAAGAATGAGGGGTGCATCAGCCACAATAGCTCCTTACTTCCAAGCGTAAGCTATACGTGGAACGATACGTAGAAATGAAACTAGCGGCGCCAAAAGCAATGGTGCGGGTGAAAGGACTTGAACCTTCATGAAGTTGCCTTCATACGGACCTGAACCGTACGCGTCTGCCAATTTCGCCACACCCGCAAGAAATACCTGTGTTGCACATTTAAGAACAGCGCAACAACGCGTTTGAATAATACCCGACCTGAGCGCAAAACGCAAGCGTTTATGTGCTTGTTGCCCGATTCGTTGAAGAAACTGTGCACGTGTTGGTCCTGCAAAAAAGAACTGCTACGGATGGTGCAACCAGCTGGCGTGACTGATGAAGAACACCTGCGGGCTTAGGTGCGGGCGTGCATGCACGTTCTTGGCGCCAGCGTTCCCATTAGCACGCGCCACGCGCCGTTCCCATTGGCACGCGCCACGCGCCACGCGCCGCTTACGTTCCCATTGGTACACTATTCACGTTCCCGATGCTCGTCTACCGGCAATTTCAGCACAAAGCTCTGCGTATTGTAATAGAACTGTTATATAAGTGTTATTATAATGTTATTCGTGTGCGTATTAAAGCGCCTTTACAGCCGTTTGGCCACACGCACACACCACCCCATGCTTTCAACGAAAGGAGCAGGTATGACAAACATAATTCGCAGGAAATTTCTTTTAGGAATAAGTGCGCTGTGCGTAGCACTACTAAGCGCCTCACTGTTGGGAGGATGCGGATCGCCTGCTCAAAAAGCACCCGAGCCCGCCCAGAAAGAAAAGACTGCTCAAACGCGCACTATTACCGACTCATATGGTAGAAGTGTTACCATTCCTGCACAAGTAAAAACAGCAGCAACCGTGGGTTCTGCGGCGCGCTTTGTTGTTTATGCAGGTGGTATGGATAAACTTGTTGCGGCCACTGAAAAAGAAAAGAAGCCCCGCCCGAACCGCCCATATGCAATGGCGTACAAAGACAAGTTCGACAAGCTTCCCATAACCAGCAATGGTAATCATCGTATGGATACCGCTGTTGACACCGAAAAAATGCTTGGCTTGCACCCCGATGTTATTCTTTCAAGCCGCACGAAGCCTGAATGCGATAAATTGCAAGAACAGCTGAAAATACCTGTTGTAGGCGTCGATTCGAACAGCGACATTTTTGGCGAAGGCGTTAGTAAGTCGATTACGATTGTGGGCGATGTGCTGGGCTGTTCTGAACACGCTAAAAAAGTAACCACCGCAATTGCGAACTGGAAAGCCGATTTAGACAAACGCACGAAGGCAATTCCCGATGCAGAACGCCCAAAAGCCTATGTTGGAGCAGTGAACTATCGTGGCGCTAAGTCGATTACGGGAACGCGCGCGCATTATCCGGTATTTGAAGCAATTCATGCACGCAATGTTGCAGATGAATCGGGTCAAAAGCAGGAGTTTGACACCACGTTCGAGCAAATTGGAACATGGAACCCCGATGTTATGTTCGTCGACAAAGCAAACATGGACCTTATGCAGAAAGATTACAACGACCACAAGGCGTTTTTCGACAAGCTGAAAGTGTTTAAGGAAGGCAAAATTTACACGCAGCCTTTCTTTAACTTTAACGGCACGAATGTTGAAATGGCTATTTGCAACACGTTCTTCTGCGGAAAAGTGATGTATCCGAAGCAATTTGCCGACATGGATATGCCCAAGAAATACGACGAAATTTTTACGACGCTTTTAGGAAAAGCCTATTACGCCGACTTAAAAGCGCAAGGTTTCGACTTTACCACCATTACGTTTAAGTAGCGCGTATGAAACTGATAAGGCACACGCCACGCTACAATGCCGCGTACGCAAAAATTGTCCGAAAAAGGCGCATTACCTGCGTTATTAGTGCAATCATCATGGTGATACTTGCCGGTTTCTCCTTGGGCTGTGGCTCGTCGGGTTTGGATGCTCCCACGGTGTTGGCAGCGCTTACGTTTCAGGCTCCAGAATATGCGCAAACGGTTGTATGGAGCCTTCGTATGCCGCACGTATTATGCGCTATCATCGGCGGTATTACGCTGGCGGCGGCAGGCTGTGCCTATCAAAGTTCTCTGCGCAATCCGCTTGCGTCGGCAAGCACGCTTGGCATTGCGCAGGGAGCAGCTTTTGGCGCTTCCATTGCCATTATTGTACTGGGAGCAGGCAGTACGACGACACACGACGGTGTAACGTTCACGAACCCCTACGTTACAGCACTGTGTGCGTTTATCGGCGCGTCGCTATCGAGCGTGGTAATTTATGTGCTGTCACGCGTACGCGAACTGACTGCAGAAAGCGTAGTGCTGTGCGGAGTTGCGCTATCGGCGCTGTTCGCAGGTTCAACGGCGCTAGTGCAATATTTTGCCGACGACACACAAGTTGCCGCTGTTGTGTTCTGGATGTTCGGCAGTTTACGACGCGTTTCGTATAATGAAGTGGCCCTTATGGGCATTATCGCCGTCATTTGCTGCATTTTCTTCTTCTTTCAACGCTGGAAATGCAATGCACTGGAAGCAGGCGAAGGGTGCGCGCACGCGCTGGGCATCAACGTGGGGCGAACGCGAATTGCGCTGCTGATTATGGCGTCGCTTGGATCGTCGATTATCATCGCATTTTGCGGCACCATTAACTTCATCGGCCTGGTGGCACCCCATATTATGCGGCGCATTATCGGCAGCGATTACCGCAGCTTGTTTGTGTGTTCGGCCTTAGTGGGCGCGTGTTTGCTGCAGATAAGCGACCTCATTGCCGCTAACACCATCCCCTCGGTTGTACTGCCTATTAGCTCGATTACATCGTTTATTGGCGCTCCGCTGTTTATATTCCTGCTGTTGAAACGCTCGAAGCGCTAAAGGAGTGCATGATGGATACGTTGAAGCACTCACGCATGGAGAACAACAAGAACACAAGGAATGCGGCAACAGGTTCGCCGAGTGAGCTGCAGGCACAACCACAAGCGCAACCACAAGCACAACCACAAGCGCAAAAATCCGCTTCAGGCACAACTACCCATACGAAAAAAATTATCGCACCGTGCGAAGGCGCGCCCGCGTTCTTCGTGAACGATATGAGTTTTGCATACAACGCTGAACAGCACATTTTGCATAACATAAGCCTCACAATACAGCCTGGCATGTTTAGCGCAGTGCTGGGCATGAACGGATCGGGCAAATCGACGTTCATGAACTGCCTCATGCACACGCTCTCGCCACAACACGGCAGCGTGAGCATTCTGGGCCACGAAATCAAGCAGCTGTCGCGGCTGGCGCGAGCGCAGCTGTTAACGCTGGTGGAGCAACGCACGCAGGCGAACGCCACTACGGTCTACGATGCGCTGCTGCTGGGGCGTTTGCCCTACCTTACGTTTCAACCCAGCGCGCACGACTACGCAGTTGTGGAGCGCATTATCGAACGCTTGTCGCTGGGAGCATATCAAACGCGCCTGCTGAACGAGCTGTCGGGCGGTGAATTTCAAAAAGTGGCAATTGCACGTGCGCTGGTGCAAGAAACCGACGTGCTGTTGCTGGACGAGCCCACCAACAACCTTGACATTACCAATCAAATAGAAGTTATGAAACTGGTGTGTGAGCAGGTAAAACAAATGGGCTCAAGCGCGCTTGCTATCATGCACGACATCAACTTGGCGCTGCGCTATTGCAATCATTTTGTGGTTATGAAATCGGGTACAATATATGCATGCGGAGGCAGCGACATTATTACTGAACAGCTGGTATATGATGTGTACGGCATTCATGCTGACATTGTGCATCATAAGGGCTATGCAGTAGTAATGCCTAGTGAATAGCTAGAAAAAAGCATGATGCAGGGTGCAGCACTATTCCCCTTCTATCGACAACAGGAACAACAGGAACAAAAGGAAGTGTAGTATGTCTGATATCTTTAACAACAATGAACAAGCAGCATTTTTTAACGAGAAAGCTGCCACGTGGGATGCGAAAGACAATCACACAAGCGCACTGACAGGGCTGTTTGCCCAGTTTGCAGGCATACAGGAGGACAGTTGTGTGCTTGATATCGGCTGTGGAACAGGCATTATGTTTTCTGCATTCATACAAGCGCACGCGCACCATATTACGGCGCTTGACCTTTCTACGGAAATGCTAAAACAAGCGCAACAGAAAGCGAACGAAACGTTTACGCTGCTCAACAAAGATATTTATACGTTTAAGACCCCTGAGCGCTTCAATGCAGTTATCATGTGCAATGTGTATCCGCACTTGGGCGATAAAACCCAATTGGTGGACATTATCAAGCGCCTGTTGGTGCCCGGCGGTCGTTTTTTGGTGTGTCACACGCTTAGCAAAGACGCGCTTAACGCTGTTCATGCAGAACACATGCACAAAGGCGCTCAACATGCGTGCGGCGCACACGACAGCGAGGGCGATTGCCACCAGAACAACCACGCAAGCAGCCACGAGAACAGCCACGACGCTGCATCAAACAACAACGCCACATGCGGACATGCGCACGAACACAACAACGCCACATGCGGACATGCCCATGAAAACAACAACGCATCGCCATGCATGCCGCGCTGTCATGCGCATGTACTTAAGGACATTCCCACAGAAATTGCCTGTTGGGAAAGCGATTTTGTGATAGATGTGCGCGCTGACACACCGTTATTCTATTGCTTTGGCGGCTATAAACGTGAACAATAAGCGCGAAAAGCAGCACTCGGAGCACAATACGAGGCATGAAAATCAATGCGCTACCCAGCACACCAACAAACTTGCCACGAACCACACAGGCAAACGCACATCGGGCGCGTCGCAGCGTCTTGATGCGGCAATGATTGCGTGCGGCCTTGCAAAAACACCTGATGAAGCACTGCGTTTCATTATGGCACGCGAAGTAAAAGTAAATGACTGCTTTGCAACTTCGCCCGCCACGCGCGTTCGCGTAAGCGACACGATAACGCTGAAAACGCGCTCAAACTATGTATCGCGTGGGGGTTATAAACTCGAAAAAGCTCTCACAGTTTTTCATGAAAACGTTGCGGGGAAACGCTGCATCGATATTGGCTCGTCAACAGGCGGTTTTAGCGATTGCTTGCTGCAGGCGGGCGCCGCGCAGGTAAGCTGTGTGGACGTCAACTACGGGCAGTTGGCGTGGAAAATTCGCACCGATGCGCGCGTTCGCGTGTTTGAACGCACGAACATTCGCACTGTTTCGCCTGATGAAGTGGGTGCGCCCTACGATGTGATGGTGGCCGACCTAAGCTTCATTGGGCTTGCGTCGCTGGCGGGCGTGTTTGCGCAGTTAGGCCACCCAGGAAGCGTGTTCATCGGTTTGGTGAAGCCGCAATTTGAGTCGAAACACAATGAAACATGTGGCGGCGTTGTGCTTGATAGCGACGTGCGCACGCGCACGATTCATGAGGTTGAACAGGCTCTTGAGCAGGCCGGATTTACCGTAAGTGGCTGTGTTGAGTCGCCCATAAAAGGAGCGCGCAAAGGCAATATTGAATACCTTGTGCGCGCTGTGTTGCAATAATCTTACGAAGAGTGCTGCATGCTACCTCGCACGCGCACTCTTACCTGGTACGCGTCACCTGTTCCTGTGCATGCATGACGTTACCTGCACTACTTCGTGTTATGTACTACTTCGTATGCTTGTTCTTCTTCTTTCGCTTCGCAATGAACGCTGTTCCAATAAGTGCAATCCCCGAGCCAGCCACTAATTCTAGCAATGGACGCGAAGGAACATCGCTTGTTTTTGGCAGTGACTCTTTTGCATGCCGCGGCGCGCGTTGCCCCGCGTAATAGCAGCCCTTGTCGGACGTGCTCGCAGTGGAGCAGATGCCAGGAAGCTCATCGTTATCAGACCCTATACCGTTATCGAACGCAGGGCGCGCGTTGGGTTGCGCATCAGCAGGAGCCTGATCAGAAGCAGGAACAAGCTGGTCGCCCCCTTTGCTACCTGGAACTTCACGCACAATGCTGCGCTCCGGCTCGTGATTGTAGCGACCATCCTTCGGGTACCAATAGCCGCCACCAGAACCCGCGCCGTCATCCGTTTTCT
>CAMPNZ010000044.1 GCA_946892075.1 uncultured Coriobacteriales bacterium | reverse complement strand
TTGCGAACGGTGCCGCTCCAGAGTGTTCCCGTAACAACGGTACCTGCGCCTTTAATGGTAAACACGCGATCGACTGGCATGCGCATTGCGGCGTTTGCATGCAGTGGCTTGCACTGTTGCGCCTCTTTGAGCAGGACATCTTGCAGTTCGGGAATGCCGCGGCCGGTGCGCGCTGATGTTGGAATAATGGCTGCCTGCGCATAGGGAGTATCGGCAAGAAAAGCGCGAATGTCGTCGGTGAGCAGGGAAATCCATTCATCGTCGAAAGAATCACACTTCGTAAGCGCAACAACCATGTGTTGAACGCCAAGCATTTCAAGAACAGCAAGGTGTTCGCGCGTTTGCGGCATAATGCCGTCATCTGCGGCAATGCAAAGCAGCGCTAGATCAATTCCCGTTGCGCCTGCAATCATTTGCCGCACAAAACGCTCGTGGCCAGGCACGTCAACAATGCCACACACAAGATTCTTACCAAGAGGCAACTGCGCAAAGCCAAGCTCGATGGTGATGCCGCGTGCCTTTTCTTCTTGAAGACGGTCGGGATCGGTGCCAGTAAGCGCTTTGACCAGCGTCGACTTGCCGTGGTCAATGTGGCCTGCTGTGCCAAGGATGATATGTTGAAGTGCCATATGAGTTCCTTTACCTTTGTGCGTTGGTGTTGCGAAGTGCCGTACGCCGCCCGTTCGCGAAGTGCCACCTGCCGACGCCGCCTGCCGACGCCGTTTTGCGCCACCTTGCGCGCCACCCAAGCAGCCAGCGTGCGTGCTACTTGCTGCCGTTCGCCTGCTTGAAATAGCTGCATAATCCCGAAGCGATGCATTCAAAATCGGCCATTCCCAGCAAGGTGCGCACGTCAAACAGCAAGTGTTCATTCTTCAAGCGCGCGATTATCGGTGGCGTGCTGTTCTGATTTAAGAAGCGGTCGCACTTCAGCGCGCTTCCTTGCAAAAACTCAACGGCAACTACTTTGGTAGGAATATCGCACATCGGCAGCGCGCCGCCTCCTGCGCGCGAAATTTCATCCTCCACGCTCAGACGCACCCAGCTGCTGTTCAGAGAGTCTTTGAGGTACTCGCATAACTCTTGCGCCTGGCAAGCCACCTGTTCAAGCGGCTTCGACAGCATGTTCAGCGTTGGTATAAGCGCGCGGGCGTCGTTTTCGTCCAAATACAAACGCAGCGTCGCTTCAAGTGCCGCAATGGTCATTTTGTCAAGGCGCAGCGCACGCGCCAGCGGATTTTTCTTCAAGCGGTCAATCAGTTCCTTGTTGCCCACGATAATGCCTGCTTGCGGGCCACCCAGCAGCTTATCGCACGAGAACGACACCAAATCTGCGCCCTGCTGGAGGCACTCGCTAACGGTTGTTTCCTTAATGCCACATGCGGAAATGTCCACTAGCGCACCCGAGCCCAAATCTTCATATACCAAAGGCGCACTGTGTGCACTGTCCGTTTGTTCGCGGTAGGCATCGGCAAGTTCGCGCAGCTCTTTTAGCTGCACTTCCTCCGTAAAACCCGTCATGCGGAAATTCGACGGATGCACTTTAACCAGCAAGCCCGTGTTTTCTGACAGCGCGCGCTGGTAGTCGAAAATGTGCGTTTTGTTAGTGGTGCCCACCTCAACCATGTGCGCGCCCGAAAGCTGCATAATATCGGGAACGCGAAACGACCCGCCGATTTCCACCAGTTCACCACGCGAAATAATGGCCTCGCGCCCCTCGCAAAACTCGCGCAGAACCATCATCACGGCCGCCGCATTATTGTTGACAGCAATGGCGGCTTGTGCCCCCGTAATGCTGCACACCAGCTTTTCGTAATGGTCGTGACGGCTGCCGCGCTGCATTGTTTGCGTGTTGTATTCCAAGGTGGAGTAGCCTTTTATGACGTCGTTGACAGCTTCAATGGCCGACGGCGCCAGAACGCTTCTGCCCAGGTTCGTGTGCACAATAACACCTGATGCGTTAACCACATGGCACAGCGACGGCCGCTCAAGCGCAACAAAGCGCTTTAACACGCGCGTGACAATATCGTTGAGGTTGACGCTGGAAAGCGCGCTTGAAAGAATATCGCGGCGCAGCGCGTCAAGCACTTCTCGGCTTTGATCAGCCACAACGGTGCGTGGATACAGCGTTGTAAGCCCAGCAAGTGCCTCGTGATGAAGCAGCTCCTCAAGCTGCGGAAGTTGGCGCAATAACGCTTGTTGTTCTGGTGTTGGCATAGGGGCCTTTCTCGTCAGTCGTTATGCAAATTATACCGCTTGTTCGCGCGTTTCGCGATGCACGGTATTGCAACAATGCTGCGGGGGAGTGTGTCCGCCGGCACGTTGTGGCGCGTGTGCGGGAACGTGTTCGAGTTCGGGAACGTGTTCGAGCGCCCGTTCGCTTTACGTTCACGAGCAAAACGCAGTGTTCGCTTGACAAGATGCGCGTTACGGTGCAAGGTTACCTTGTAGGAATACAGTGCACGGCAGCATTGTAGAAACGACATGGGAGGTATATATGAGCGCGTGTGGATGTTCTCATCATAATGAAGCAGCACAGCATACGGATTGCAACTATGTGCTGTTCTTAAGCAAAGATCACCTGGGGGAAGGCGCAGAGGAACTGGGAAAAACCTTGATAGCAATGGCGCTTCATACGATTGCTGAATCGGGCGAATTGCCGCGCTATGTGCTGCTTATGAACTCGGGCGTAAAACTGGTTGCTGGCAGCGAGAATGAGGAAGCAGCGCGCTGGTTACAAGTAATGGCTGATAACGGCACGCCGGTGTTGTCGTGTGGCACGTGTTTGAATTATTACGAGCTTGGCGAGGCGCTTCACGTGGGCGAAAAGTCGACGATGCCCGCTATTATGGAGCATTTGCGTCACGCAGAAAAAGTAATTACGCTGTAAAAGGCCCAGGTAAGCACTACGCGTTGGCGCGGGCGCACCTATTGATAGGTGCAGGTAAGCGCGTGCAGCGCCAGTACAACTCGCATTTGCAACAATACCTTTTGAATAGGATAAATAGTGTCTGAGCAGGAAACATACGTACTTGTGTTTAATTCGACCCACGCGGCATTGGCAGTGCGCGCGTGGGCGCTTGACGTTGCGCGTCGTGAGCGCTTTGGGGATGTTGCTGTTATTGCTACTCCTGAAGCAATTCAAGCAGGATGCGGTATGTCGCTGTTGTTTTCGCAGGTAAATGGGGAACGCCGCCACGCACTTGCGCAGCTGGGAGCGCAGTTTCAGCACTGCGACATGCGCCTTTTTCGTCGCACGGTTTCCGCGCGTGACGACGCCGCAACAAACCCTAACGCAGCAACAAATCATGACGTCGCAAGCAGCAGCGGCGCGTCCACAAGCCCGCATGCCTCAACAAGCACGTACACCTATCAAGCGTGTGAGTTTTCGTCCTTTGCGTAATGCAAGCTCGCATTTTTTCCAGTAATGCTGCACCACTGCACCCTTTTTCAATAATGTCGCACTTCGCGTCCTTCTCCCGTAGTGTCGCCCCGCAACCACTCGCATTCGTTCCCGCCCCGCACCCACGCCCGCAACAACTCGTACTCGTTCCCGCCTCGCACTCACTCCCGCGCCCGCATCCGCGCCGGCCTCTGCCCCGCAACCACTCGAACTCGTTCCCGCAACCGCCGCCGCCCAGTCACGTTCTCCATATTTCTTGATATAAATAATCCACTTTTAAAACTCTAAAAATTTTTGACTTTTGACAGTGTATGCCATCCTATCTGCATAAATAGGAAAAGTGTACGATATGCAATGTGTTTTATTCTCTTAAAAACAATACAAGGTACCATTTAAACAATCGCCTAATAAGCAACACTGCGCTGAATATTGTTCTGTATTAAATACGTGCATAGTTCTGTAATTGATTTCTTTTGCATTTCTTGGCTTGTGCTTTGTTTCTTTTGCATCTTTAATACATTGGTAACATTTGCGTAACGCATCCTTTGTAGACTAACACCAACATATAAGACCAATGCATAAGCACAATATCGATGTGAGGTGGCTTGCATGACATACATTCAGAATGTTTTAGCTTCGCTGGAACAAAAAGATCCTCAGCAAAGTGAATTTCTGCAGGCAGCGCGCGAGGTTTTGGAATCGCTTGAGCCTGTTACCAGCGCACATCCCGAATATGAACAAGCTGCTCTGCTCGAGCGCTTGGTTGAACCCGAGCGTATTGTGCAATTCCGCGTTCCTTGGACCGACGATAACGGCACCGTGCATGTAAATCGTGGTTATCGCGTGCAGTTCAACAGTGCTATTGGCCCGTACAAGGGCGGATTGCGCTTTCACCCCAGTGTTAATTTGGGCATCATTAAGTTTTTGGGCTTCGAGCAAATTTTCAAAAACGCGCTTACTACGCTGCCGATTGGTGGCGGAAAAGGCGGTTCAGATTTTGATCCTAAAGGCAAATCGGATCGTGAAATAATGGCGTTTTGCCAAAGCTTTATGACCGAGCTGTGTCGCCACATTGGAGCCGACACCGACGTTCCCGCAGGGGATATTGGTGTTGGTGGACGCGAAATTGGCTTTTTATACGGCCAGTACAAGCGCATTCGCAATGTGTCGGAAGGCGTGCTTACAGGTAAAGGCTTGTCGTATGGCGGATCGCTTGCGCGCAGCGAAGCTACTGGTTATGGCTTAGTTTACTTCGTGAACGAATATCTGCGCACGAAAGGCGATTCGTTTGAAGGAAAACGCGTTGTTATTTCAGGCGCTGGTAATGTTGCGTTGTACGCAGCGCAAAAAGCAACCGAGCTGGGCGCAACCGTTCTTACCTTATCCGACTCAACAGGCTGGGTATACGACGAAGCGGGCATCAACGTTGAAGCGGCGCGCGAGCTGAAAGAAGTGAAGCGCGAGCGCATTTCAGAGTACCTGCGATACCAAAGCTCTGCTCGATATACCAAGGGCAGAGGTGTGTGGGATGTAGCATGCGACATTGCCCTTCCGTGCGCAACGCAAAACGAGCTTCATGAAGACGATGCTCGCAAGCTTATTAGCCAGAACTGCAGCGTTGTTGCCGAAGGTGCCAATATGCCGACTACCTATGAAGCCACGAAGTTGCTTCAAGAAAACGGTGTTGCATTCTTCCCTGGAAAAGCAGCTAATGCCGGAGGAGTTGCCACTTCTGCCCTTGAGATGGCGCAAAATTCTGCGCGTGTGTCCTGGAGTTTCCAGCAGGTAGATGAAAAGCTCAACGACATTATGGTGAACATTTTCAATCAGTGCCACGATGCAGCTGAGCAGTATGGATTACCAGGAAATTTCGTAGCCGGAGCGAACATTGCAGGCTTTAAGAAAGTTGCCGATGCAATGATGGCTCAGGGAGTGTGTTAATCAGCAAGCGATTTCACACAACACTCACACCCTGAAACGCTTTCCGGATACTGGGAAGCGTTTTTTCGTGTACGGTGGGAGTGTCGCCTTGAAGCCGTGCAAGGTGCGCGGGCGCTTCATGTGGGCGCTTTCTGCGTGGGCGTTCCGTTCGGGCGTTCCACACGTGCTTCCTGCGCGGGCGTTCCGTTCGTGCCTGTGCGTTCTGCGGCTCAACGGTGTTCGTACTACGAAAATTCGGCGCGCGTATATGCTGGATGCGGGTGGCATATGCGTTCAATGTAAATATAATAATTCTACGGTGCGTTTTCTCGCTTTTACGTACGTTTTATGGTAGCGTTAAGCGCACTTATACTATGAATGGATGGTGCACAATTATGAATACGAAAACACGCGAGCATTTTGGCTCACGTATGGGATTTTTGCTGGTAGCTGCTGGATGCGCTATTGGACTGGGAAATGTATGGCGCTTTCCTTATATTGCGGGGCAATACGGCGGTGCTGCGTTCATTCTCATTTACCTGATTTTTTTGGCAATTTTAGGCATTCCAACGATGATGATGGAATTTGCCGTAGGACGTGCGTCGCAAGTATCTACCGCGCGCTCGTTTCACGTGCTACCATCGCGCGGAAATTTCCGCTGGTTTTCGTGGTGGTGCTATGTTGGATCGATGATTTTGTTGATGTTTTACACCACCGTCTGCGGCTGGATGTTTGCATACATCTTTAAGCTGGGTTCGGGTGCATTCACCAACGTTGACCCGGCTGCGTCGAAAGCTGCATTTGCTGCACTTACTGCCGACCCTGTTCAAGTGGTGTTTTGGATGGTTGTAACGGTGCTTATTGGCGCTATCGTTTCGTTTATCGGTTTGCGCAAAGGCGTCGAGCGTGTATCAAAATTCCTGATGGCAGGCTTATTTGTTATTCTGATTGCGCTTTGCGTACGTGCTGTAACGCTGCCAGGAGCTGCTGACGGATTGCGTTTTTACCTGATGCCTGATTTCTCGCACCTGTTCGCAGGCGCAACGCTTTCAGAACAGTTCGGACACTTCGGTAACGCGCTGTATGCCGCTATGGGTCAAGCATTCTTTAGCTTGTCAGTTGGCATGGGCGGCATGGCAATTTTTGGCTCGCGTATTGGCAAGCAGCGCTCGCTGTACGGAGAAGCACTCAGTGCAACCGGTCTTGACACGCTTGTTGCCGTGCTGGCTGGCCTTATTATTTTCCCAGCTTGTTTTGCGTTTGGCGTAAACCCTGATGCAGGTCCATCACTTGTATTTGTAACCTTACCGATTGTGTTTGGACAGATGCCTTTTGGTGCGTTGTGGGGTGCGCTGTTCTTCGTGTTCATGAGCTTTGCAGCTATCTCAACCGTTATTGCGGTTTTTGAAACCTTAGTAACGTGGATGGAAGACCGCTGGCATACTCCACGCCGCCGTGCGGTGCTTATCAATGCTGTTGCACTGGTGATTTTGTCAATTCCGTGCGCGCTTGGATTTAACGTATGGAGTGGCGTAACACTGCCTGTATTAGGAGATATTCAAGGTATCGAAGACTTCATTGTGTCGAACAACATTTTGCCGACTGGCGCGCTGATTTTGACGATTTTCTGCACCTGGAAAATAGGTTGGGGCTGGGATAACTTGATGAAAGAGTCCGACTTGGGCGATGGTATTAAGTTTCCTCGTTGGCTTAAACCATGGTGTAAATTTGGAATTCCTACACTGATGATCATTATTTTCATTATGGGATACATTCCACTGATTTCGCAGTTCATGGGCTTAGGGAAGTAGTACCGCCACCACACCTGAGCATATGTTTGGGTGTTGGTAAGAGTGGGGAACGCAGCAATGCGCCTGGAGTGTGGCGCTTGCGTTCGTTCCCACAACCATACGCAACCACACGTGAGCGCCCGCGCTGCCCGCGCCGCCGTGAAAACATAGTTCCAGAAAACAAAAACGATGCAGTAAGGCACGTACTTACTGCATCGTTTTGTGTTTCACGCTTAAGAGCACTAAAAGCTCGCTACAAGCGCTAGATATTTGTTTTGCTGGAACGAATGAACAGCGACACAATGCCTGCTAGCAAAGCCGCGCACACCAGCCCAAAGAATGCCGAGGTGTATGAGTTCGTGAATTGGATAATGCACCCAATAAACAGCGGCCCAACAAAGCCTCCCAGCTGGCCTCCAAAGTTAATGACGCCGATGTGTGACCCGTAGCTTGACCCGGGCAAACGCGACGCAACGTAGGCAAAAATTCCCGTAAACGCCAGCGATTTTACAAAGTATGTTGCAACTTGAAAGCCGATAATCCACGCCATGTCGGTTGATAAGTACAGGCCTGTCATCGTTACTACTGTTAAAAAGCTTGCAATAACAATAAGCAAGCGTTCGTGATTTTTGAACACGTGAACCATTACAAAACCCGAGATGAGTGCTGCAATTCCGCCAGCAATCACCGGTAAGGGCACCAGCACAGCCAGCTTAATAAGCTCGATGTGTTTCTCGTTTAAGAAGTAAATGGGCATCCACGTTTCAAGGCCTTTCGTAATGCAGTTCAACGCCACGCCAATAACGATAAACGTCCAAACGCGCGGGTTAATATCGCGCCAGTTAATACGTGCGCGCTTGCTGGGTGCGGATGAAAGCGCGTGTTTGCTTTTGAAAAAGACGTATACAATTGCCAAGATGACGCCAAAAATGCCAAGCCAGAAAAAGCCCGCTCGCCAGCCCATGAGCGCAATAATGGGAACAATGATGAACGGTGCTACGGCAGCTCCTGCATAGTTTGACGAGATAAGCGCCGATGTAAGTTGCGATCGTTTGTCCTCGGGGAACTCTTTTGCAATGTGCGTCATTGCGGCAGCGGGATACGGGCCTTCTGCTAATCCGAACAGGAAGCGAACGACCAGCAGTGCCGCTATCGACCAGACGCATCCGGTAAGGCACGTAAGTACCGACCAGATAATAAGTGTCACAATGATAATGCGCCTGCTTGAGAACGTGTCGGTAAGCCATCCACCTGGAATTTGCATAATCGTGTATCCCAGGAAAAATGCTGAACCAGCAGCACCAAGTGCAGCGGGCGATACGGAAAACTCCTGACCTATTGCTGCAAGCGAAATGTTAAATACGCTTCTATCAGCAAATAAAATCATGTAGCCCAAATAAAGAATCACGAACGATCCAATAAGAAATGCACGACTTTCCCCAGATGCAGCCGTTGTTGCTGCACGTGCAAAACCTCCAAGCGAAGGATTGTTGCACGCGCTTACAGAGGCTGCCGTTTGCGCCTGCTGTTCCTGCTGTGCGTCACGCGTTTGGTTCGTTGGTTGGTGTTCATCGGCAGTTTGGGCACATGCGCCAAGCGACGATGAGTTTTGTTTCATGTGGTTCTTCCTTTCTTACTAGTTTTAATTGTTGTATATACACACTCATACGTGCTAAGGCTCGATAGTTAATTCCTGCGCTCGCTTGCGCAAAACGTAGGTAAGCACCTTGCCGCTTGCGTTACTGGGCAGCGCATCGCAGATAATGCAGCGCTTGGGCGCTTTATAGTGCGCAAGATGTTCGCGCGCATACGCAATGACGCTCTGTTCAATTTCGTGAAGAAAGCAGGTTTCGTCTGCGGCTTTCTGCTTTTCTTTCAGCGCGCTTCCCGATAATACGCAAAACGCTACAGGAACATGTCCCCAGGTAGACGAGGGAGCTCCTACCACACTTACCGATCCAACGGCGCTATGGTGAAGCAGTACCTGCTCGATTTCTGCAGGATAAATATTCTCACCACCGCTGATAATCATGTCGTCAAGACGGCCTTTCAGGTATAGAAATCCCTCGTCATCAAGGTATCCGCTATCACCTGTGTGATACCATCCATCATAGGTGCGCTTTGCAAACACGCTTGGAACATTTCCATATCCTGGCGTAAGCGCGGGGGTTTTTATGCAGATTTCACTTGTGGTAGGATCGATGCGAAGCTGGGTGGTGAACAGGGGTTTTCCTACCGATCCCAGTTTGCGCGCGGCATCGTTTGCCGAAAGCGCTACAATTTGCGAACAGGTTTCGGTCATGCCGTAGCACTGTACAACGGGAATGTTGCGCGCGCTGCATTCTTCAAGCGTCGCCTTATCGATAACGCCACCGCCCACCAGCATCACGCGCATGGCTGCGTTGTAGGTAAGCTGGTCTTTTTTCGCCAGCGCAAGCAGTGTGCGCAGCATATATGGCACCACCGACATAATGCTTATTGCTTCGTCGCACAAAATGGCAGAAATGTGCTGCGCGTTAAAATGCGACACAAGGCGTACCGTCATGCCGTAGATAAGCGAGCGCATGATAATCGAGAAGCCTGAAATGTGGAACAGAGGCGTTGCGCACAGCCATACATCACTTGGTAACACGCCTAAATTAAGCGCCGAAGAAACAGCAGACGCAAAGTGATTGCCAAAGGTTTGCGGAACGCTTTTCGCTTTTCCTGTTGTGCCTGATGTGTACATAACAGAGGCAACAGCGCTCAGCGAAAACGGCGCATGTGCGGATGCGGGAATGGTGCTTTCGGGTGTGTTTTCTTCCCACGTTTGATACGAATTTAAATAGATACAGCGTTTATCGAAGGGGCGCATATTTAAGCGCTCATCAAGCAAAATGCAATCAAGCTGTGAATCGTTTGCTTGTTCGGTAAGCTCGCGTGTCGACAAACGCCAGTTCATCCATACAATAGTTTTTCCGGCTATCAGAATGCCCAGCGCAGCTAGGTATCCATCGATGCAGTTCGAGCACAGCAATCCAATGGAGCTTTTCTTGGTGCACGTGCTGAAATATGCAGCACGTTTACATGCTTGTTCATACACCTGTGTGAAGGTAAGTTGTGTTTGTCCGTCGTCAATTGCGCAATGCTCGCCGTTAAGCTGCGCTTGTTTCAGAAGCCAGTTTGGTACGCTTTGTTGGAACAACGTAGGCTGAACAGTTGCGTCAGTAAGGTTGTTGGTGCTGCTTGGGGCGTTGTGCTGGGAGCGCGACTGTTCGCCGCCCGTATCGCCAGTAGCGCCAGCACCACCACGCAGCGAACGCGCACCGTGCAATCCGTTCGTTGTAGAGGGTTTATTCATTTTTATCACCTTGTTGAATATCTCGCATCATAATACTATGGTTTACGCGGAGTGCGCCTTAGAGATACACCAGGTAATCTTAAGGAAATGTGGGGAACTGACCAAAGTTTGGCTCGCGCTTTTCGTTAAATGCGTCGCGGCCTTCTTTTCCCTCGTCAGTGGTATAAAACAGCATCGTTGCATCGCCCGCGAACTGCTGCAAACCAGCCAGTCCATCGGTATCCGCGTTCATGGCTGCTTTAATGAAACGCAGCGCAGTAGGCGATTTCTTCAGAATTTCATGACACCATTCAAGCGTTGCCTGTTCAAGCTGTTCCAGAGGAACCACTTTGTTAATCCAGTTCATTTCATAGGCTTCTTGCGCGGTGTAAAAATGTCCCAAAAACCACACTTCTTTTGCGCGTTTGTGACCTATCACACGTGCCAAATAGCCCGATCCATAGCCTGCGTCGAACGATCCAACTTTCGGCCCCGTTTGGCCAAAGCGAGCATTATCGGCCGCAATCGTTAAATCGCATACCAGCTGCAAAATGTTGCCGCCGCCAACCGACCAGCCTGCAACCATAGCAATAACGGGTTTCGGGATGATGCGAATAAGATGCTGCAGGTCAAGCACGTTTAGGCGCGGAATATTGTCGGTACCTACATAGCCACCATTGCCACGTATCGATTGATCGCCGCCTGAAGAAAATGCTTCGTCACCTGCGCCTGTAAGGATGATCACGCCAATTGACGCGTCGTCACGACAGTGCGTGAATGCGTCAATCATTTCGGCAACCGTTAAAGGCGTAAACGCGTTGCGCTTATGCGGCCGATTCATGGTTATTTTTGCAATTTTGCCTGTTCGTTCGAATAAAATTTCTTGATACGATTTTATCGAAGTCCATGTTGTTGATGTCATCTACGCTTCCTTTATACTATAACTATATTGACAATTACGTATAGGTAAGCACGATGCACAGACTGTCGAACATACCGACGCGCCCGTGATTGTGCGCTAGGCTCATTGCAAAATGTTCGCGTGTGTATCGTAAAGCGAGGTAATGCTATGAATTTGCTTGAGAACTTTGGAATTTGTATAGAAGAGGTAAAGCCCTCACGCGTGGTGCTTAGCATGGAAGTTCGCGATATTCACAAACAACCGTATGGCATCATGCATGGAGGAGTAAACGCTCTTCTAGCAGAAACAGCCGCTTCTCTTGGTGCAAATTGCTCGCTTGACGCAACGCATGTTGCGAACGGAGTTAATATTACCACGCAACACCTGCACGCAGTGCAAAATGGTAAACTAATCGTTACCGCTACGCCTCTTCATCAAGGGAAAACCTTGCAGCGCTGGGATGTTGTTATTTTTAACGAAGACGTTTTAGTGTCAAGCTCGCAGGTAACACTTATTGCGCGTCCCGTGTGTGCACGGTAACGATTGTGCGATGTAACGATCGTGTACGGTAACGATTGTGCAGCGTTGTTGTTGAAAGCAGCCGTGCGCTGCTTTGTTGCTATTCGTGCGCAGCGGGCTTTCCCTAAGATTCACTCGTAGATCAGGCTTTCTTAGATAATTTTGGAGGTGAATTTCATGGCAGAAGAAAACAGAGAAATTGTAGTGATAGGTGAAACTACAATGAAAAGTAAGATTTACTATATACGAAATCAAAAGATTATGCTTGATTTTGAACTTGCTGAAATATATGGATATGAAACAAAAACATTTAA
>CAMPNZ010000043.1 GCA_946892075.1 uncultured Coriobacteriales bacterium | reverse complement strand
CCATGCGTGTTACCTATGGTAGTAACGGGGAACGTAACTCCGCTGCTGACACCGCGCAGGCGTTCGCGCTTGATACGCATATAACAAGCTACAAAAACCAAGCTACGAAGGAGATTATTATGCAAGAACATATTGCAAAAGCAAAGCAGCGTATGGACGAGGCGCTTCATTCGCTTGAAACTGCATTTGCAGGGGTAAGAACGGGGCGCGCTAATGCAATGGTTCTCGACAAAATTCGCGTTGAGTATTACGGAACGCCCACGCCTATTAACCAGCTTGCCGGCGTAAAATCGCCCGATGCGCATATGCTTGTTATTGAGCCGTGGGATAAGGGCGTTTTGCGTGCCATTGAGCAGGCAATTCTGGAAAGCGATTTAGGCGTAACGCCCTCGAATGACGGTTCGGTTGTGCGTTTGCCGTTTCCTTCTCTTACCGAGGAGCGCCGCAAAGAGCTGGCAAAACAGTGTCGCTCATACGCGGAAGAAGCGCGCGTTGCCATTCGCAATGCTCGTCGCGATGCCAATTCGGCCATCGAAAAGCAAGTGAAAGCCGATTCCTTGCCTGAAGATGAGCAGCGTCGCGCCGAGGCTGACGTGCAAAAGCAAACTGACGCCTTCATTGCGCGTGTTGATGCTGCACTCAAGAAAAAAGAAGCCGAAGTGATGGAAATTTAAGCATGCTGCAAAAGCCACTGACGTACATATTCCCGCATTTACCAGCTGATATAGATATTTCTGCGCTTGATTGCCAGAAAATTCCGGCTCATGTTGCGGTAATTATGGATGGCAACGGCAGGTGGGCAAAGAAGCGCGCTCTACAGCGTTTATTGGGTCATCGAGCTGGCATTGAGGCTGTTCGTGAGCTTATTCGGTGCGCAAACGACATTGGTGTTCGCTATCTTACCATTTATTCGTTTTCGTCGGAAAATTGGCGCAGGCCAGCAGACGAAGTTTCGGGCTTGATGAATTTGTTTGCAACGACGATGCTAAAAGAGGTCGATGAACTGCACAAAGAGAACGTGCGCATCATGACGATTGGCAATATGGATGCGCTGCCGGCGCAGACGCGCAGCGCCTTTGAAGAAGCGTACGAAAAAACGTGCCAGAATACGGGGATGACACTTGTTGTTGCCATCAATTATGGAGCGCGAAGCGAGCTTGTTCGCGCGACGCAACAGCTTGTTGACGAGCATGTTCAGCGTGCATTGGCGCAGGGGGCGGCGTCTGGTTCGCAATCATCCTCGTCCACGACACCGTTCACGCCCACATCCGCGTCCACGCCGTCGAGCACGGTTGAAATCACGGAAGCCGACATTGCTCAGCATCTTTACACGCGTAACCTGCCCGACCCCGATCTTATTATCCGCACCTCAGGTGAGCTGCGCTTATCGAATTTTCTGCTGTGGCAAGCAGCGTATGCAGAGCTTATTTCAAGCAGTGTGTTGTGGCCCGACTTCGATCGCTACGAGTTTTTGCGCTGTTTGCTTGAATTTCAGAAACGCGATCGCCGTTTTGGTGCTGTTTAACAGGTGAAACGATAATGAAGGATGGCAAAACACATACTCCTTCCCGCCGCGAACAGTGCCGCCAAAAGGCCAAGCGCGTCAAAGAGCTGGCATATGCAAAAACGCCGCAGAAGTTCAAGAACGCAAGCAGCTTCCAAATACGCCTGCGAACAGGTGTTATCTACGTTGCTGTTGCCGTAAGCACCATCCTTGCGGGCAATTTTGCCACGATGGCATTTCTGTCAATTACTGCTGGTTTATGTGCCGCTGAATTCTATTACATGCTGCGCAATGACGCCAAAATGCCTAATGAATGGATAGGCGTTATCGGTGCAGCGCTGCTTCCGATTGCTGCTTACGCTCAAGGCCTAAAGGGCATGATGGGCGTTATATTGGTAATTATGTTGGTGCTTACCATATGGTATGTGTTTTGGCGTCGCGCGCGCATTGCCGATGTTGGCGGTAGCATTTTCGGTTTTCTGTACACGGGAGGCCAGCTAGCAGGCATTATGCTGCTTCGCCGCTCGTTTGATGTTGAGTGGGCGGGCTTTATTGTGCTGGCTACTTTCATCAGTCTTTGGGCCAATGACGTGGGCGCTTACCTTGTTGGCCGCGCGTTTGGCAGGCATCGCCTTGCGCCGCATACCTCTCCCAACAAAACATGGGAAGGCTTCATTGCGGGCTTGGTGTGCTCGGCGATTAGCTGGTGTTTATTGCTGCTTGTTCCCGAAATGCATTTTCATGTGTTGCATCTTTTGTTCATCGGATTTGTGGCAGGCTTATGCGGCGTGTTAGGCGACTTGTGCGAAAGCCGTATTAAGCGCAGCGTTGGTTTCAAAGATTCGGGCACCATTATGCCTGGTCATGGTGGGTTATTTGATCGCTGCGACTCCCTTATGACAGCCGCCACCGCCTCGGTGATGCTGTTGACGCTTCTGGGATACGTGCAGCTTGTGTAAGTGAGTGATGGGATATGAGTGCACTAGATAGTAAGAATGTACGGGAAGCTGCGGTTCGGGAACGCGGTTGCGCGGATGCTGTGCATGGGGAACGTGCCCGCGCAGATGCTGCGGCGCAGCAAGAGGCTGTGGCGCATTGCACAAACGTTCCACCTTACGCAAACGCCCCACGCCGCGTGGTTGTTCTTGGTTCAACTGGCTCTATCGGCACGCAAACGCTTAACGTAATCGAGCAGCATCCCCGTGAACTGTGCTGTGCTGGCCTATCGGCAAACACGCACGTCAGCGCCCTTATCGAGCAAGCAAAACGCCACGGCGTGCGCAGGCTTGCGCTGGCAAGCGTTCCCAAAAACAGCGCCGATAAAGAAGCCTTCGAGCATTATCTTGATGCGGCGCAAACGGCGTCATGTGCTGGAGAAATGTCGCCGCATGTTCGCGGGTGTGCAGGCGAAACAACACCCGCATCCGTTCCCGCACCCGCACAAACACCCGCATCCGTTCCCGCGTCCGACATGCCGCACTATGGCATGGAGGCGCTGCTGGCGCTTGCGCGTTGCCCCGAAGCCGATATCGTGGTAAACGCGCTGGTGGGAGCTGTTGGCTTGCGCGTCAGTGAAGCCGCGCTGCAAGCAGGAAAAACGCTGGCGCTTGCAAACAAAGAGTCGCTGGTTGTGGGCGGCGACATTCTTATGCGTCTTGCGCACACCACCGGAACTTTGCTACCAATCGATTCTGAACACGGCGCCATTTTTCAGTGCTTGGTTGGCGAACAGCACGCCGAAGTTTCGCGCCTGTGGCTTACGGCCTCAGGCGGCCCGTTTTTCGGCAAAACGCTTGACCAGTTGCGACACATTACACCTGCTCAGGCGCTTGCGCACCCCACGTGGCACATGGGCGCGAAAATTTCTATCGACTCGTCAACACTTATGAACAAGGGCCTTGAAGTTATCGAAGCGCACCACTTATTCAACATGCCCTACGAGCGCATTTCCGTTGTGGTGCAGCCTCAATCGCTTATTCACTCGATGGTGGAATTTGTGGACGGTAGCGTAAAAGCGCATATGGGAACCACCGATATGCGTATTCCCATTCAGTACGCGCTTTCGTATCCGCAGCGCTGGAGCGCGCCCGTTGCGCCGCTCGACTTCACCACGCTTTCGCAGCTTACGTTCAAAGCGCCTGATACTACCACGTTTCCGCTGTTGAAGCTGGCGTATCAGGCTGGCAAGCAGGGCGGCGTGCATCCGTGCGTAATGAATGCTGCCAATGAAGTTGCGGTGTACGCGTTTTTGAACGGAGCGTGTGCTTATACGGATATTGCGCGTTGTGTTGAAACTGTTTTGGAACATCAGATACACTATGAGCAAGAGTCAATTCAGCAGCTTGAAGCTATCGACGCCGAAGCGCGCCATAAAGCGTGTCGCGTTCTTGGCATCGATTTTGCGCAGCACCAAAAAATGCGCGGTCTTGCGTAGCGGGAACGTGGTGCCGCTGCGTGTGGGGAACGTGGCTTTGTGAAGCCTGCGTCATGGGAACGAAGCCAAGAAAACGTCCTTTGACGTGCGTTTTTACACCAGCACCACCAGCACCACCAGCACCACCAGCACCACATGCACCAAGCGCGTGCTTGCGTTCTTTTGTGGTATCGTTTTTGCTGATAGAATTGACGCGCGCAACCGTGCTTAAGTAAAGCTTGTGACTTCGCGCAACATGCGCTTGCACGCTGTGATGATGAAAGGTAACTACGTGGACGTACTGTTAATGATTATATATGCAACGCTTTCGCTGGGCTTTCTGGTTTTTATCCACGAAGGCGGGCACTTTTTGGCGGCGCGTGCCTTTGGCGTGCGCGTGAGCGAGTTTATGATTGGCCTACCTGGGCCGTCGCTTGGTTTTACGCGCGGCGAAACGCGCTTTGGCGTAACGGCGGTGCTGTTGGGAGGCTATGCGCGCATTTGTGGCATGGAGCCTGGCGAAATTCATCCGCACACCAAAGACGTGCTGCGCTTTATTGCAACACATGGCGAAGCGTCGGTTAACCAGGTGGCGCAGGAGTGCTCCTTACCTGTTGAGGACGTGGTTGCCGCATTCGAGCAGCTGGAAGATTGGGGCAGCATAAAGTCGCCGCGCAAAGTAAATAACGACGCAGTGTTTCAGCTGGCGGCGTGCGTGCCCAGTGCGCGCGTAAAGAAACGCTGCTCCAAGCAGGGAATTTTCGTTCCCATGCCGCACGCTCAAGGCGAAGCGATGTCGTTTTGCAGCGATTCCGCGTTCGATAATTTCTATCGCTACGAACTGGCACAGCAGTATCGTAGCATCCCTTTTTGGAAGCGCAGCGTCATTTTGGTGGCGGGCGTTGCTGTAAATTTGCTGTTCGGTTTGCTTGCGTTCGTGATGATTTACTCGGTTTTGGGCGTTGACGTGGTTAATCACGCAACGGGAGAAGTGATGCATCGCTTCTTGAACCCCTTGCAATCTATTCAAGCGGGCTTCTCGTTTATCGGCATGGCGGTTGTGTCGGTGTTGAACCTGTTCAACCCCCAAACTGCCGCCGAAACTGTACAAAATTCTGCCTCGGTTATTGGCATTGCCGTAATTTCTAAAACAGCCGCAGAGCATGGCCTTGTAAGCTTTTTATCGTTTATGGCAATGATTTCCGTGTCGCTGGGCGTGATGAACCTTATTCCTATTCCGCCTCTTGACGGGGGCCGTTTCGCACTGGAAGTGGTGCAAAAACTGATGGGCCGCAATTTAGGCAAACGCATTATGAACGGCGTTTCAACAGTTGGCGTGGTTATCTTTATCGCGTTTTTCGTGTTTATGTTCATGCACGATATTCAGCGCTTTGTGTTGGGTGCCATACAATAATAACCAGCACGTATCGTCAAGGAGCTTGCATTAAATGACCGACATTACTACACTTTACAACCCCAACAACCTGCGCCAATCAATCGCGCGCGAAAAAACGCACCGCGTGCACGTTGGTTCGGTTGCGCTGGGCGGGGGCGCACCGGTTGTTGTGCAATCGATGTTGAACGCGTCAGCGGAAAGCGTGCAGGAAAATCTGGAACAAATCGACACGCTTGTGCAGGCTGGTTGCGAAGTTGTTCGCATGGCAATTCCGCGCCGCAGCTGCCTTGATGTGTTCGAGGAAGTATGCGCGCGCTCGCCTGTTCCCATTGTTGCCGATGTCCATTTCGATGCTGGCATTGCTATCGAAGCCGCGAAGCGCGGTGCGTCGAAATTGCGCATCAATCCTGGCAATATCGGAAGCTGGGAAAAAACCGATTGCGTTCTTGAAGCCGCAGGTAATGCGCATATTCCTATTCGCATCGGTGTGAATGCAGGCTCGCTAGACAAGCAGCTTGCGGCGCGCAGCGATCTTAGCCTTCCGCAAAAGCTGGCGCAATCGGCATACGATTACGTGCTCCATTGCAAGCAGTATGGTTTTACCGACTTGGTAGTAAGTGCCAAGGCGCACGACGTATGCGATACCGTGGAAACGTATCGCATACTTTCGCGCATTATGCCTGATATTCCCCTGCATATTGGCATTACTGAAGCGGGAACAAGTTTTCAGGGACTCATCAAATCGGCCGCCGGATTAGGTATACTGCTTCAAGAAGGAATTGGCGACACGATGCGCATTTCGCTTACCGACAAGCCCGAAAAGGAAGTGCGCGCGTGCTGGACGCTGTTAAGTGCGCTGGGCATTCGCAAGCGCGGATCGGAAATTATTAGCTGCCCGACGTGCGGACGTTGCCAAGTTGACCTTATTGCGCTTGCCAGTGAAGTGGAAGCGTATTTGCAAACGGTTCATAAAACGCTGCGCGTTGCCGTGATGGGGTGTGTGGTGAACGGTCCTGGTGAAGCAAGCGACGCCGACCTTGGTGTTGCCTGCGGAAAAGGGCAGGGCGTTTTGTTCCGCAAAGGTAAAGTGATAAAAAAAGTTCGCGAAGATGAAGTAGTTGAAGCGCTAAAAGAGGAGATTGACCGCTTATGAAATCACAAGCCGCTGTTTTGTATTTGTCGCGCTATTATGCGCCAACCTTGAAAGAAACCCCCAGCGATGCCGAGCTTGCGAGCCATCGTTTGTTGCTGCGAGCTGGGATGATTCGCAAGATGGGTGCGGGCTTGTATTCGTTTTTGCCGCTGGGCATGCGCGTTTTGAACAACATTACGCGTATTGTGTGCAGCGAGATGGACGCCATTGGCGCTCAGCAGATTATTATGCCTTTGCTGCAACCTGCTGAATTGTGGCACGAAAGCGGCAGGTGGGATGATTACGGCCCCGAGCTTATGCGCATTATCGACAGGCACGACGTACCGTTTTGTCTTGGGCCCACGCACGAAGAGCTCATCTGCGCGCTGGTGCGCAACGAGGTGCGTTCCTACAAAGAGCTGCCGGTGTACCTGTATCAACAGCAGGTGAAGTATCGCGATGAAATTCGCCCACGATTTGGGCTTATGCGTTCGCGCGAGTTTGTTATGAATGACGGGTACAGCTTCCACGACACGCAGGAATCGCTTCAGAAAACCTACGACGAAACCAGCGCCGCGTATGCACGCATGCTTGATAGGATGTCGCTTGAGTGGCGCGCTGTTGAGGCTGATAGCGGGCAAATTGGCGGCAAAGTAAGCACCGAGTTTATGGCGCTTGCCGATGCGGGCGAAGCGGCTCTTGTGTATTGTAGCTGCGGTTATGCGGCTGACGTTGAAGCGGGTGACTGCGTATCGCATCCGCTGGAATATAGCGGTGCGCAAGAAACCGACGAACAGGGGTTATTTGCTACGCCGGGCATTCACAGCATCGAAGATTTAGCACAATTTTTGCACGCATCGCCGCGCGAATGTGTAAAAGCTTTGGTCGGAACCGATAAAGACGGCTCGCCCGTTGCATTTTTTATTCCAGGCGATCACGAGATGAACGACATTAAAGCTCAGCGTATTGCGCCGGGCTTCACGTTGATGAACGATGAGCAGCTTCAAGCACTTGGCCTGCCAAAAGGCTCCATCGGTCCGGTTGGCTTGCCTGCTGGCGTTCGCATAGTTGCCGACCGCGCGCTGCAGAGCGTTCCCGCGTGGGTTGTGGGAGCAAATCGTGATGGCTATCACCGCATTGGCGCACGTCATGGGGTCGATTTTACGGTTGATACGTGGTGTGATGTTTGCGAAGTGAAAGCGGGCGACGCGTGTCCGTGTTGCGGTGCCACGCTGGAACATGCGCGCGGCATTGAAGTGTCGCAGGTGTTTCAGCTTGGCGTGAAATATTCCGAGAGCATGCATGCAACATTCATGGACGAACAGGGCGCTGAACAGCCGTTTATTATGGGTTGCTACGGCGTTGGCGTTTCGCGCGCGATGGCCGCTATTGTTGAGCAGCTGCACGATGACGCGGGCATTGTGTGGCCTGCTAGTGTTGCTCCTGCTCAGGCGGTTATTTTGCCACTTGACAAAGAGGGAAGCGACGTGTGGGAAACGGCGCATGCGCTTGCTTGTCAGTTTGCAGCACGTGGCGTTGATGTTGCGCTTGACGATCGTCCCGAGCGTGCGGGCGTGAAATTCAACGACGCCGATTTATGCGGTTGGCCGTTGCAGATTATTATTGGCAAGCGTGGTGTAGCGGCGGGTGTTGCAGAGCTGAAGCTGCGTGCGACGGGTCAGAAAGTTGAAATTCCCCTTGCTGAACTGGTGGAACGTGTGTCCGCTGCCGCGCAGTACGTTGATTGTTGCCCGCAAGAGAACGCGGGTGCGACGGGTACCGACGCGACGGGCGCGACGCCAGGTTCGGACACGCCAGGAGCGGACACGCCAGGCGCGGGCACTTCTTCTGCATTATGTGCACAGCCGTACCCCAACCCTTACGCAGCACTTTTCACAAACTAGAACCAGGATGTATGGCATGAAACCACTTTTAGATCAGGGCATTAAGGCAGTACTGTTCGATAACGATGGTACGCTTGTTGATACAAAAGCATTGCTGCTTGAAACTTTTCATCGGGTGCTTCCGCGCGTGTTACCAGGCGTTACGTTTAGCGAACAGCAGCTTGTGCATGGCATTGGCAAGCCACTTGAAGAACAGTTGCACGAATTTACCAGCGATGAAGCATGTTATGAACAGTTGCTGAACGAATATCGCATAGTAACAAATCAGCTGTTAGAGAGTATGGTTCGTAAGTTTGACGGTATGGATGCGCTGCTTGATGCGCTGCATAAGCGCGGTGTAGCACTGGCCGTTGTTACCAGCAAACGTGAACAGCCGTGTCGCGTTGGCTTGCGCAAATGCGACATCGAACACTTCTTCAACTTTGTGGTATCGCCTGATAATTATACGTATACGAAACCCGATGCGCGTCCTGTGTTGCACGCCTGCGAGCTGTTGAATATTGCACCTCATCAGGCGGTATTCGTGGGGGATAGCCCGTACGATATGATGTCTGGTACGCAAGCGGGTGTTACCACCGTTGCGGTAACGTGGGGCATTTCGCCCCGCACGCAAATTGAAGAAATGTCGAAGCCTGATTATTGGTGCGAGAGTGTTGACGATTTGTCCGCGTTGCTGTTAGGTGCGGGCGATATTGCAGATACTGCCCACGAATAAGTATTGCTCCTGTTCAAGCAATAGTTGCTTCTGTTCAGCCGCGTAACGTCCGCGCAGCTCGTCGCGTTTCAACACGTTTACGTGCACCCACACCGCAATTCACAAACTTCACAGTTGGCGCGCCGTTTTGCTCGCTTACGTTCCCCGCGTGCTTATTCTTGCTGCGAACAGCGCTTTTCTGCCGCTTCAACAACATGCAAGGCAAGCACGCTGGTTGTAACGGCACCAACTCCACCTGGAACAGGCGTTATAGCTGCAACGTGCGGCTCTACGGCCTCGAAATCTACATCTCCCACCAAGGCTTGCTTTTCTTGCGACCAGTTCGTGCCAACATCAATCACAACTTGCGCGCCCGAGAAATATTCAGCGCCAATTGCCTGTGTGCGCCCGATAGCAACAATCACAATATCGGCCTGTTTCGCCAGTTCATGTGCCTTTTGTGTACGCGAATGACAAATGATGGGCGTTGCGTGTTCATGCAACAGCAGCATGCTTACCGGACGGCCTACCACCAAACTGCGTCCGATAACCGCAACGGTTTTTCCTTTCAGCGCAATGTTGTAATGATGCAGAATTTCCATGCACGCTTGGGCAGTACAGGGCGCAAATCCGCTGCCTGCGCCACTAAACACGCGCGCGAGCGATCCGGTGGTTGTACCGTCTACATCAAGGCGTGGATCAAGGCACGCCGTTGCTTCGCGCAGGTCAAAGCCATCGGGAAGGGGGCTTAGCAACAAAACGCCGTGCACGGTGGGCGACGCGTTTAGCTGCTGAATGCAGGCAAGCAAATCGGCTTGCGTTTGCGTTGTTTGCAAAGTGTGCAGCTCAACAGCCACTCCTACGGTTTCGCAGCGCTTGATAGCTCCGCGCTCGTAGGCGCACTGGCTTGCGTCATCGCCTACGCGTACAATGGCAAGCGTTGGGTGTACGTGACGTTGTTTCAGCTGTTCAACACGCTTTTTAAGCGCTTCATTAAGGCTTGCTGCAACGTCTTTTCCCGATAAAATTTCTGCCATGTTAGCGTCCTTCCCGAATGAGATAGCGCGTTACCATCGCACAGATGCGCTGCGTTTTGTCGTGCGCTTCCACGACGGTACGCTGCGTTGTTTCTTGAACGTGAAGGGCGTATGCCTCGTCCGCCATCAATTTTGTGTTCGCAAACACGCTAAACGCGGCAGCATTAACAGCAGCATTGCACAACACAGCGCCCGCGCCGCAGTCGGATATTACCAGCCGCGACCCAATAAGCGCCATGCGTTCGTGCAGGTTAAGCGCGCGAAGCGCCAGTTCAATAATGTGCATGGGCGGTTTGCATGCTGCGCGCAGGGCCGCTTCGAGCGTTTCTGTGCGCGTGGGATTATCTTTTGGAATGCCGTAAGCTTTGGCAAGCGGCGCAAACGCGTCGGCGTCTTCGTCAATGGCAAGGCGCAGTTGTTGCGAAAGGTCCTCGGCGGTAGCAATGATGCGCTGAAGCTCGTCTTCAAACGCGGCATATTTTTTCTTGCCGGTGGTTAGGTTGCCAACCATTTCAACAAGGTTCGAGCCGAGCGCTCCTGCAAGGGCAGCTGCACCGCCACCACCTGGCGTTGGAGCCGATGACGCTAATGCGCACGAAAAATCGCTAAGCGTTGTGTGGTGAAGCGCCGACTGTTGATGCGCTGCTTCGCAGTGTTGTTCCTGTTCAGAAGCTGTATTTTGGCACGCTGCATCGTGACGTTCCGCAGTTTGTTGCGCTGTATCGTGCTGTGTTGCTTGTTGTGCTGTCATAGACGGTATTCCTTCTTTGTAGGAGCTATTTCATGGTTGTGCTTAGTTAAGCTAGAACAAGCCAGTGATCGTGCCCTTATCGTCAACATCAATACGCAGCGCCGCTGGGCTTTTCCCTAAGCCAGGCATCGTCATGACGTTGCCCGCGTACACCACAATAAAGCCTGCTCCAGCACTTACTTTTACATCGCGAATAAAAATTTTGAAGTCGCGCGGTGCACCTATCAGCGTTGCATCGTCGCTAAAGCTGGCAGGCGTTTTTGCCACGCAAATGGGCAAATCGCCAAATCCAAGCTCTTCAAGGCGTGCAATTTCTTTGCTTGCTTTGGGAGCATAGGTAACGCCCACAGCATGATAAATGCGTTCAGCAAGCGTGTTAATGGCTTCATGAATTGAACCCGTCAGCGCATACGCAAAGCTCAGTGGCGCATTGTTGTGGTGCTCGCACGCGTCAACAACCGCGTTCGCAAGTGTGATGCCGCCTTCGCCACCCTTTTCCCACACTTCTGACAATGCGCAGGTAACACCCAGTTTTTTGCAGGCATCTTCAATCAGCTGCAGTTCTTCAGGCGTGTCGGTGGGAAACTTGTTAATCGCAACAACGCACGGCACGTTAAATACGCTTTGCATATTGTTTAAGTGCTGCATCAGGTGGGGAATGCCCGCCTCAAGAGCTGCGGTGTTGGGCGTTGCAAGTTCAGTTTTGCTTGCGCCACCATGCATTTTCAGCGCGCGAACCGTTGCAACGATAACGCACGCATCCGGCATAAGGCCCGCCGTGCGACAGGTGATGTCGATGAACTTTTCTGCGCCTAAGTCGGCACCAAAGCCCGCTTCCGTTACGGCGTATTCGCCCAGTTGAAGTGCCATTTTTGTGGCAATTACCGAGTTGCATCCATGAGCGATATTTGCAAAAGGGCCTCCGTGCACAAACGCCGGCGTGCCTTCAAGCGTCTGCACCAAATTCGGCTTCAGTGCGTCTTTGAGCAGGGCAGTCATTGCGCCTTGCGCTTGCAGTTCGCGCGCGCACACCGGCTTGCCGTCCATGGTGTAGCCAATCACGATGTTGCCCAGGCGATCCTTAAGGTCGTGCAGGTCGTTCGCCAAGCACAAAATGGCCATTACTTCCGACGCGGCTGTGATGTCGAAGCCTTCTTCGCGCGTGAAGCCGTTCGCCTTGCCGCCGAGCCCTACCACAATTTGACGCAGCGCGCGGTCGTTCATGTCCATAACGCGCTTAAACGTGATAGAGCGCGTGTCGATGTTTAGGGCATTTCCCTGGTGAATGTGGTTGTCGATAAGTGCGCACAGCAGATTGTTCGCAGCACTAATAGCCGCAAAGTCGCCCGTGAAGTGCAGGTTTATGTCTTCCATGGGAACAACTTGCGCAAAGCCGCCGCCCGCTGCCCCGCCTTTCAGGCCAAACACGGGGCCCAGTGAGGGTTCACGCAGCGCGATGAACGAGCGTTTGCCCACGTGGCGCAGGGCGTCGCCGAGGCCGACGGTTGTGGTTGTTTTGCCTTCTCCAGCGCTAGTTGGGTTGATGGCGCTTACCAACACCAGATGCCCATTGCCTTTGTGTGGCGCATCGGCGTTTTGAGGTGCTGCAAACTTCGATACGCCGGCTGCAGCAC
>CAMPNZ010000042.1 GCA_946892075.1 uncultured Coriobacteriales bacterium | reverse complement strand
ATTGTACAAAATCAAATCGAAGTTGCCGCTGTAGAAGATTGTATCTACGTTTTCAAACAGCTGCGGTTTAATCGCGATGCCGATTTTCTTGTACGCGTCTTGCAATGCGGGTGCAAGTGACACCAGCTCAGCGCGGAATGAATAATAAGCAAGCGTAAACTCAAGCTTCTTGCCGTCCTTTTCCAGAATGCCGTCGCCATCACTATCGGCATAACCTGCGTCTTTAAGGATCTTTTTGGCCTTTTCAACGTCGAACTTGTCGGCTTTCGAGCTTACTGCTTTCGTGTACGACAAGTGGTTCGGGAACGGCGTTGCGTTCGGCGCTAAGTTGCCGCCAAGCAGGTTCTCGCACAGCGTTTTGCGGTCGGTTGCAAGGCTCATTGCTTTGCGCAGCGCTGGGTCTTTCAGCAGTTCACCCTTGTTATTGCAGAACATCAAAACAGTACGAACGCTTTCCGTTTGAAGCACAGTATACTTTTTGTCGGCTTTCATGGTCTTCAAATCGATTGCAGCAAGGTTGGCAGCAACGTGTGCTTCGCCGCTCTTGATGCCCATTGCGCGAGCGCTTGCATCGGCAACATGACGCACTTCAACCGTTGGAATAGCAGGCTTGCCTTGCCAGTAGTTTTCGTTTGCTTTTAGGGTAAAGGTTTCAAGGCTTGACACGTTGTCGCCCATGTACGGGCCGGTGCCTGAATGCGAAGGATCTTTGTCAACCACGTCAACATCCACAATGCCAAACAGCGGCTGTGCAATTTCGCCAGGGAACGTAGCAACAGGCTTCGAAGTGGTGAAGATAATTTTGTCGCTGCCTTGAGCCTCCACGCCCGCAAGCTTCGTCTTTTTCGGACCTTGCGGGTTTTTCGCCAACGCGCGCTCGATGGATTTCTTTACCGCTTGGGCGTCCACTTCTTTGCCCGATTGGAATTTAACACCCTTACGTAGGGTAAATTCCCATTTCAGAGGGTCAATATTTTTCCACTCGGTTGCAAGAAGCGGAATGAGGTTCATCTGCTTGTCGAAGGTTGCAAGCGTTTCGGTAAGGCCGTTGCGCTCGGTAAACCAGCCATCCCACCTGTTCACAGGGTCGAAGCTTTTTGCGCTTTGCGGGTGCACAATAACTACTTTTTGCAAGCCCGAGCCGCTTGCTTTTTCTTTGCCGTCTTTTTCGTCTTTCTTAGGAGCACCGCCTGCGCAGCCGCACAGTTGGCCCAGCGCACTGCACGCAAAACCAAATGCGGCAACCCCTCCTACAAACGATCGACGCGAAACAGTTTGTTTTGTTTCAGTCATAGTAAACTACCTTTCTTTACTAATTCTGCTGCTAAGAGCGTTCCCAAATATATTAAACACGAGCACGGTTAAAAATAGCGCGCATCCTGGGGGAACCATAAGGTGTGGAGTGGCAGCAAACCCAACGCGACCGTCATTGAGCATCGAGCCCCATTCGGGCGTGGGCGGCTGAATGCCTAAGCCAAGGAATGAAAAACTGGCAAGCGTCAGCAGGATATAACCAAAGTCGAGCATTGCCATACTAATAACATGCGGAGCAATATTGGGAAGCAGGTGCTTCAGCGCAATTTGAGCGTCGTTCAGGCCGTTTATCTTGCACGTTGCAACGTAGGGCTTCGATTTCAGCGTTAGAATAAGCGAACGCGTGAGGCGTGCATAGCGAATCCACGCCACCGCAATAATGGCGAGCACTGCATTTATGATGCCTGGTCCTAAAATACCAACAATGGCAACACCCAGCACCAAATGCGGAAATGCTTGGAACATATCGGAGATGCGCATGAGAACGGCGTCAACCCATCCGCCGCACCACGCTGAAATGAAGCCTATAATGCAGCCCAAAATAACGGGGATGATAACCGAAATGGTGGTGGTAAGCAGCGATGTTTTCGCGCCGCAAATAACGCGCGAGAACAGGTCGCGCCCCATGGCATCGCATCCAAACCAATGCTGAGCGTTGGGCGTTAAAAATGCGTTTGCGTAGTCGACGGCGAGGGGGTCGTAGGGCACAAACTTGTCGCCTACCAGCGCTATTGCGAACAGAATTACCACCAGCGCGCCAAGCACATACACGCCCGATTGCGCCACACGCTTCTTAAACGGAATGCGCGGCGTGGTGCGCGGCGCAGCGCCTGGTACAGCGCCTGGTACAGTGCCCGCTTGTGTTGAAGGTGATGTTTGAGCAGGTGCGTTCATCTAAAACTCGCTTTCTTCGCGCTTGGAAGCATCAGCTGCTTGAGTGCCTTTCAACGTGCGAGCTTTGCGCGTGTGCGTGAAATTTACTTGAGGATTCAAAACATGATATAGAATATCGACAATCAAATTAACAACGATAAAAAACACTGCTGTTATAAAAACATAGCCTTGCACCAGGAAATAGTCACGCGTGGTAATAGCTTGCACCGCCATGGAACCAAGGCCTTCCAAGCTGAATACAATTTCGGTAGTAAGCGAGCCCGACAGCAGCGCACCAACGATAAGACCAATGATGGTAATCGACGGCATAAGGGCGTTTCGCAGCACATGTTTGCGCACGATTGTTTTCATCGAAAGTCCGCGCGACCGCAAGCCCACAATGTAGGGCTTTTTCATCTCTTCGATAACGTCAACGCGCACTTGACCAATAAGGCGCCCCAAGTACGAAAACAAAAGCGCAACAACGGGCAAAACGTAGCCTTCGGGCATTGTGGAGTTGCTGATAGCAGGCAAAACACCTAGCGTTACCGCAAACAAGTAAATAAGAAGCAGGGCAAGCCAAAAGGTTGGCATGGAAAAGCTTGAGTATTCAAATATTTGAATGAGATAATCAACAACGGAATTGTGCTTAAGACCTGCTAAAACTCCAAGCGGAATGGCCACAACCAGCACCACGATAAGCGCCAGCAGCGACAAAATAAGCGTCACGCCTAAGTGCGAGAGCAATACGCTTGCAACGGGTGCCGTGAAGGTGTGCGAAACGCCAAAGTCGCCATGAAACATGCCAACAAGCCAGTTCAGATACTGTATGTAGGCGGGCTGGTCAAGCCCCATTTCGTGACGAACGGCCTCAACAAGATCGGGTGTTGGTGCGTTTCCTTCTGCGGTGAGCATCATCATGGCAGGGTCGCTGGGGGACAGGTACATAAGTACAAAGCTGATAAGCGTAATGCCGAACAAAACGGGTATCATTTGCAGCAGTCGTGCGCCGATATAGCGCAGCATTTCTATTTAACTCCTACTATCATGAACTGGGGAGATGAGGCGTAAAATGCCTGTTCTTCCGGTGACCAAACGCGTTTATACACATCGGTGTCAAGGTAGATTTTCGAAAAATGAAGCGACGTGAGTGTTTCTTTATCCCACGCAGGACGAATGCAGCGTGATAAGGGAAGTTGCAGTGCAAGTTGTTCACATTCATCACATTGCTGTTTGGTGGCATAGCCTTCAGCATTTTGGTAATTGAGACGCTGTTCTTGTTGGTCGCGAAGCCTCTGCGCGTTTTGTGCTTCGTTATACAGATAACTATACCAATTTGCATCGAAGTTAATAAGCACGCCACCTGGTTTTAAAATGCGATGCCACGCGCGATATGCTGCTGTGGGGTCGATAAGCGTCCACGTTAGATTGCGGGTGATAAGCACATCGAAAGTGTTTTCGTGAAAAGGTGGATGCAGCGCGTCTGCTTCATAGAACGTGATGGCTCCATCGGGAAGCTTCGCGCGTCGCGCATTTTGCTTTGCTTGTTCAAGCATGCTGGTACAGTAGTCAAGCGCGCTTACGTGACAGCCCATTTCCGCTGTTAAGATGCTGAAAAACCCGGGGCCACATCCCAGGTCGCACACGTGAAGCTGCTGCGGGTTTTTGCCATTCAGCACTTTGTCCAGCACTTCGCACACAACGCTTTTCCAGCGCTGTTTTTCTTGCGTGTCTAATTGTTCTTGAACGTGAATACTAAAGCTTTCAGACCGGCGCGCCCAGTAGCCGTTAATTGCATTGAGCAGTGTAGATGTAGCGCTCACTGTACCCCTCCATGATGTAACAAAAATACAGTTGCAATAAATAATGACGTTTATTGCAATTTATTACGGATATCGTTATTGTAACATTTTTTTGATGTGAGAGTGCGAAAATACTATATGAATTTTGATTTATATAATCGTAAAATTACGTTATAACAATATAAATATGTGTATAAATACATATTTTATCAGGGGAAATAGAGTAATACGTTTTTTGTTTTGTGTGAAGCTGCACGGTACACACTGAGCCTTCACATTCTTGTGTAGGCGATACACGAATGATAAGCTAAGTTCCATATTTGATACGTAAACATATATAATTGATAAGCAATCGCCCATTATGTATATACGTCTACATCTATATTGTTCGGGAAAATTATCCTCTATCGAAAAATTTTACTATTTTTGTAAGCTGAAAGTGAGCATCACGGGATTATGATCGCTATATCGGAACTCATTATCAATATGTGTTGCTTCAGCCGCCACATTATCCGACACAAAAAAGCCATCAATGGTGCATGTATACGTAACGCCTTTTTCGTAGGGAATGTCAACGCCGCGACACGTGGGCACTTCGGCGAAGTTATTCGCCTTCACGTAACGAAAACCCGCAGGTAAATCGGAATCATTCAACACGCTTACCCATGGTGGAACAAGCTGTTTGGATGGATAAAGCTTCTCGCTTCCGCCCAGCGCATGATTCCAGTCGCCGCCACACACCACATAGTTGCCTTTCGAGCATTCTTCTGCAAGACAGTTACGCAAAAGTGCCAGTTGCTCTTTGCGCACCAGTCCGCCTTTGTCGTATGCCGACATGTGCGAGTTAATAAGCACCAGTTCACGGCCGTTATTTACAGGAATCCGCATAATGTCAAAGCATCTATCGAGGTCGAAATATTTCGTGGGGAAACTTTCATCGATGGGATACGACCTGCGCTCGGCGTTTGTAACGGCGTATTTGGAAAGCGTCAGAATGCCCGATTGGACCGATCCGTGCGGATTAGTGGGCGGATACATAAGAAACGGTGCATGAAAATTTTTGGAGAAAATGGATCCGTAGTTTTCAAATGCCTGTTCAAACGCTTGACGCTGGTTTACATAAAAACTGCGCGTAGAATTTTCGTCCACTTCTTGAAACAGCGCGAAGTCGACATTCAGTGATTTTATAAGGCTGATATCGCCATTCGTGCAGTTGATGACGCTTTGTTTGCTTGCTGCGCGCGACTGAGAGCCGGTTGTTTTCGTGCCATCAGCCATGATGCCTTCATCCATGAAAAAGGTATAATCGGGCGTGTAGGCTCCAAACCCAACGTTATACGAGCTGGCACGGTAGGTTTTGCCCGCTTCAAGCACGCTTTTTTGGTTGCCGGCAACGGTTTCTTGCTGGTTGTCAGCGATGCGATAATAGTGCGTTTCCAGGTAAATTGCATAGCCGCACACCGCCAGCGCCGCAAGAATGACAAGCGTAATAATAAGTATGCCAATAGCTTTGAAAAGCTTCGTTGGGTTCATGGAGCGTCCTTACTTTCGCGAGGGTGTAGTTGTATTGTATCGATATGTGGAATGTTTGGTACAAAATTTTGCTTTTATGGTTATCTTTTCACATTGGCGTGTAGGTTGTGTGTTGAGCATACGAAACGCCACCATACAAGTGAGCGTCTATCCGCTACAATGCAAGCTGCTACCATGCAAGCTGCTACCATGTAAGCTGCTACCATGCAAATGGTTATGGAGCCGCTTTGAATACAAGCGAGTGTTTTGTGTTGTGCAGCGTAAGAACACGAACAGCAATGTGTGTGAGCGTATGGTTTTGTATAAAACGAGAGGAAAAGGGTAAACGTGTTTCATACTATGCTTTCAGGAAAAATCCACCGTGTGCGCGTTACGCAGGCGGAACTTGGATACGTTGGTTCAATTACCCTTGATACTGCACTCATGCGTGCGGCGGGAATTCACGAATACGAGCGCGTGGAAATAGCGAATGTGTCTACGGGCGCTCGTTTTGCAACGTACGTTATCGCAGGTGAAGAGGGAAGTGGCGTCGTGTGTGTGAACGGGGCTGCTGCGCGGCTTGCTTGCGTTGACGACGTGCTTATTATTATGGCGTATGCGCAGGTAGACGCCCAGGAATGTGCGACGTTCAAGCCGCGTGTGGTGTTGGTTGATGCCAACAACAAAGCGTGTCGCGTGACGCATTACGAACAGCACGGTGAACTGGCATAACCACGTGTTTGCTTGCGGCGCCGGCGGGTTGTATCGGCGGGTTGCGTCAGCGAGTTGCGTCGGCTGGTTATGTTTTGGTGTGCTTGCTGCCCGTGTTGAACTTGTGCGCTGCGCGCGCGTTCGCGGGTTGTGTGCGGCCACGTTCCCGATGATATGTTCGCGTGGTGCGCGCACTGCCGTATTCGCCTTTGAACCGCTTACTTTTGGTACATGAAAGGGTTTGTTATGGAGCTTCTTACCTCAATCTATCAGGCAAAACAGTGTGTTCGCGTGTGGAAGGCGCAAGGCTTTAGCATCGCGCTGGTTCCCACGATGGGTTTTCTGCACGACGGACATGCAAGTTTAATTACGGCAGCGCGCAAGACCTGCGACAAAGTGGTGGTGTCGGTGTTCGTGAACCCAACGCAGTTTGCGCCCGGCGAAGATTTTGACGCGTATCCGCGCGATATTCAGGCTGATAGCGCCCTGTGCGAGCGCTTAGGCGTGGATGCTATTTTTCATCCGAACGCCGATGAGATGTTTGTGAACCAGCGCGCGTATTGTTTTGTTGAGCAGCTTACGTCAAGCATGGAAGGCGCTGCGCGTCCGATACATTTTCGTGGCGTGTGCACCGTCGTGTGCAAGTTGTTTCACATTATTGCTCCTGATGTGGCGTTTTTTGGCGAAAAGGACGCCCAACAGCTTGCCATTATTAAGCGCATGGTGCGCGATTTGAATTTCGACGTGCGCGTGGAGGGCATGCCCATTGTGCGCGAACCTGACGGGCTGGCAAAATCAAGCCGCAACACGTATTTGTCGCCTGAAGGAAGACGCGCGGCGTGTGTGCTGTATCGCGCCATTTGCAAGGGGAAAAGCCTGATTGCAGCTGGTATGCCGGCGGATGATTTGTATGCAGCTATGAAAGCTGTGTGCGCCGAAGAGCCCTTATGTTCGCTTGAATACATTTGTTTGGTGGACGCTGAAACGATGCAAGAAATTCCCGTTGTGGCTGGTAATGTGGTATGTTGCATGGCAGCGCGCATTCAAAACGTGCGCCTGATTGACAACTTTTGGTGGTCAGAAAACGCCGAAGCGTAAACACGTCGCACGAAGCGTGGTGTGTCTGTGAAAAAGTTTTAACGATTAAACAATTTCTTGCTGTTTCGCAACTTCTTGAGGCTTTATGAGTGGTATAGTTGCACAACTTTATCCAAACAATGCCACAAGGAGGCGATGTTATGCGTGTAAAAAGCATGCTTGTTTCAATCTTGCAAACCCTACCGAAAGTTTCCGGCATTGTGATTATTATTTTCTCTGTGCTGGGATTTTTCGCACCGAAAAGTCTTACGTGGGCTGTTCCTTATGTGCCGTATATGCTTGCGTTTATCATGTTTGGCATGGGGCTTACCATTTCTCCAGACGACTTCAAGAAAGTGCTCCAGCATCCGCGCGACGTGTTTTTAGGTATGCTGTTGCAATATTCCATTATGCCGCTGGTTGCGCTTGCCATTTGTCATGTGTTCAATCTGCCGCCCGAGCTGGCCATTGGCGTTATTCTTGTTGGGTGCGCGCCCGGCGGAACCGCGTCGAACGTCATGACGTTCATCGGACGCGGCAACCTTGCGCTGTCGGTTAGCATGACACTTGCTTCCACGATTGTTTCACCCTTGCTTACACCCGTTCTGATTTACGTTTTCGCAGGTAACTATGTGAATATGTCAGTGCCCGCGATGATGCTTTCGGTAGTTCAGATGGTTATTGCTCCCATCATTTTGGGCGTTTTGCTGAACAAATATTGCAAGAACATCTCGAAAGCAGCCAGTGCTGTTATGCCTTTGCTTTCGGTGTTTGTGATTGCGCTTATTGCAGGCGCTATTGTGGGGAAGAACGCCGAGCACCTGATGCACGCAGGATTGTTCCTGATAGGCGTTGTACTTTTGCATAATTTGTCAGGTATGTTTGTAGGTTGGCTGGTGTCGCGCCTTGTGCATCTTGATTATGATAAAACTACTGCTGTATCAATTGAAGTGGGCATGCAAAATTCGGGGCTCGCGGCAGGCATGGCAGCGTTGCATTTTGCAGCCAACCCCTTAGCGCCGCTGCCGGCAGCGTTGTTTAGCGTTTGTCACAACGTAACTGGCTCGATTTTCGCAGGTCTTCGCCGCCGTGGCTCGCTTCAGCATCAATTACGAGAGGACGCAAAATGAACGAACGCGAACTGCTGAATTCATGCGCAGAAGCATGTAACAAGCTTATTACGAACAACAGTGTTGTGGCATCGATTACCAACGCCGTTACGGTGAATTTAGTGGCAAATACCCAGCTAGCAGTGGGTGCGTCTGCAGCCATGGTATATATGGACGACGAAATTAACGCGCTTATGCAAATTGCATCGTCGTGCTACTTGAACATGGGAACTTTGCTGCCCGTTCACGCCGATAGCATGGTGCAGGCAATGATTTCGTGCCACGACCTTGAAAAACCCTATGTCATCGACCCGGTTGGTTTGGGAATGGGCGCAATTCGCGATCACGTGTTGCGCGTTGCTCAAACGGTGCCGCCTGCGATTGTGCGCGGGAATGCGTCGGAGATTATCGGTCTTGCGCGCCTGTGGGAACTTGACGTGAAAAAGCATGCGTCACATGCGGCTGGAGCGTCGGGTGCGTCAGCGCCGCGCGGCGTCGATTCGGTTGACACGGTTGACGACGCGCTCCCCAGTGCGCAAGCGCTTGCAAACTTCACGCATGGTGCCGTTATTGTTTCCGGGGAACACGACATTGTAACCGATGGCACGCACACCGCTTTTCTGCTGGGTGGCTCGCCCTTTATGCCGCTGGTTACAGGTATGGGCTGCTCACAGGGCGGAATTGCCGCAGCGTATGCAGCGGTGGCCGATCCGTTTGTGGCAGCGCTGTGCACAAGCGCGCTTTACAAAGCTGCAGGTATGGAAGTGCACGACGAAGCGCACGGCCCCGCGTCGTTCCAAACGCTTTTCGTTGATGCGCTGTACAAAATTACGCGCAACGACCCAGCCGCTTCGTTTGAATCGGTATTTGTGCGCCTTGTGTAACAGGTGTTTCTATGCAGCGCCCTCAGCCTTCACAGAACCTAGCACCCCGTTTGAAACAGCCGTTTGATTTCTCGCGCTACTTGGTTATTGGACCCGAGAACCTGCCTGCGGGGGCGGGTTCTCTTTCGGTTGAAGATGTCGTGTGCGCCAGTGTTGAAGAGGGCTTTAGCTGCGTGCAAATTCGCTCGAAAGTGCTTAGCGCGCGCAATTTGATTGCGCTGGTGCAGCGCGTGGATAGCGCCCTTCAGCAGCGCGCTTTGCGCAACAAGGTGTGCCTGCTTATCAACGACAGGCTTGATTGCGTTCTTGCAGCGCGTGATGCGGGCGTAACCGTTGACGGCATTCACGTGGGGCAAAGCGATATTCCGCCCGAGGTGTGCCGCCATTATTTGGGCGAACATGCCGTTGTGGGATTAAGTGCCCCTGCAGCTGACATTGTGCACTATATCGCGCATGCAAAAACGCGTTCTATCAGCTATTTTGGCGTTGCGCCGTATCATGTAACACCGTCAAAGCCCGATTGCGACACCACATCAACAGGCGAAACAATTTACATTTCCGCTGACGACATTCAACGCTTGGCGCAGGTTAGCAGCGTGCCGCTTATTGTAGGAGGCGGCGTTCAGCAGGCCGATTTAGCGTGTTTGAAACGCGCTGGCGCCAGCGGCTTTTTTGTAATTTCGGCGGTGTGTTCTGCGGAAAATCCGCGTCTTGCTGCGCGCGCCTTATGCAGCACGTGGAATGCGCTTGCTTAGCATCTTCTGTTACATTTTCTGTTTTGGTGTTGATTTTTTGTTCCCGTGCTTAACGTGTTTATGCTGATGCATTTGATACCATTTTGTTTCCGCAGCCGCGTCTGCGGGCGCTCGCGTGTTAATATATTCTTCAGCTTAGTAGCTTATAGTACATGCAAGAAGCGCTAGGGAGGCATGTATGAAAATTCTTATAGCGGAAGACAGCAAAAAATTGTCGCAGGCAATAAAGCAATGTCTTGAATATAAATACTCGGTTCAGCAGGCCTTTGACGGCAACGAGGCCTTCTATTACGCCAAAGACGGCATCTACGATTTGATTATTCTGGATGTTATGATGCCGGGCATGGACGGCTACACCGTCATCAAGAAATTGCGCGAAAACCAAGTTCAAACGCCCGTTTTGATGCTTACGGCGCTGCGCGGCGTTGAGGAACGTATTCGCGGGCTGCGATTAGGCGCCGACGACTATCTGCCCAAGCCCTTCGCTAAAGACGAGCTGCTGTTGCGCATCGAAGCCATTTTGCGCCGCAGCAATAATCTGTACGACGCCCGCCAAATTTCGTATAAAGACCTGGTTATCAACTACGACGAACACTCCGTGCGCATTAACGGGAAGGTGTTGCCGCTGAAAGGACGTCAATTTGACGTGCTTGAATACCTGGTGTTGCGCCAGGGGCAGCTGGTTTCGAAAAGCCAAGTGTTCGATAAAGTGTGGGGATTTTTGTCGGATACGTCGACCAACGTTGTTGAAGTGTACGTAAGCGCCTTGCGCAAAATTCTAAAAGCGCACGATTATGACAAGTATCTTCACACCATTCGCGGCGCGGGTTATCTGTTTGGCGAGCGCGATCATCGGTGAAAGTTTCCTCTGAACATACGCTTATTCACAAGGAACTTCTGCGCTCGACAGCTGTGTTTTTCGTGGTATTTGCGCTGTTGTTAAGCGTGTTGGGCGTGTTTATCTACCATCAAGTGCACACGGTGCTGTTTCGCGAAACCGACGCGCAGCTTGTGGAAGCGCGCGAGAACATTCAGCACGACGTTGAACTGTTGGCCGCTGAAGGCGACGATATGGTGATGTTTCGCGATGCAAGCAACGAACAGGGCGTCAGCGCGCCCAGCAACGTGGGCCCTGAACAGGGCGATGACACGCTACGCAACAATAATCGCAGCAGCACAAAAAAGCGCAAACGACGCGCGCGTCGCAATTCTGGTATGCAACAAGTTCTTAAGCAGGACCTTTTGTTCACTAGCATCATACGCGCCACCGAGCACGCCATCCAAAACAACTCGCGTTTGCTGTTTGTAGTGCGCGATACTAAGGGCGCCGTGCTTAACGCTATCAGCCTTTATACCGTTTTTCCCGAGTATGTAACGCAGCTGCCACTCAATTCTGATGCGGGCGCGAACCCCTATTCGCTTGGTTGCAACGGGCACCATCTTCGTGGCGTTACGGTTACGTTTTTGCGTGACAGCGGCGACGTGTCCTACGTGCAAGTGCTTGCGAATGTCGATTCTGAAATGGCAATTCTTGAGTCGGTTACCAATACGCTTATCGGCGGATTTTTGGTTGCGCTTATTATTGCGGCGGCACTTAGTTACATTCTTGCACGTCGCGCGCTTAGGCCGGTGCTGCAATCGTGGAACAAGCAAACCGAGTTCATTCAAAATGCGTCGCACGAGCTGCGCACGCCGCTTACCATCATTAAAACAACGCAAGAATTGCTGCTTGACAAGCCTAACGACAAGGTTATCGATCACTTCGAAAATATTGCAGCAACCATTGAAGAAGTCGACCGATTATCGCATTTATCAGCCGATTTGCTGTTTTTGACGAAGTTTGATTCCGGTGCGAACACGCTGAATAAAACTGATATCGAGCTTGACAGTGTGCTGCGGTTTATGGCGCATTTGTATCGCGAAACGGTTGAGCTGCAAGATAAAGTGTTTCAGTTTAGCGCTGCATCGAATTGTAGCATTATGGCTGATGAGAAGAAAATTCGCCAGCTGATTGCCATTGTGCTTGACAACGCGCTTAAGTACACGCACGAAGGCGATTGCATTCAGCTGAACAGTTTTCGCGAAGGCCACGATGCGGTTATCGAAGTGAAAGATACGGGCATCGGCATTTCAAAAGAAGATGCGAAGCGTGCGTTTGAGCGTTTCTATCGTGCGGACAAGGCGCGCAGTGAGGGCGGATCGGGGCTGGGGCTTGCCATTGCGTACTCGATTGTGAAGGCGCATGGCGGCAAAATTAGCATTGCTCCGTGGACGGCACGTGTGGGCGAGGGTGCGGGTTCTGGTGCTGGCGCAGAGCTTGCCGCGAGTGCTGACGTGCGCGATGGGGAAGTAAACGGCGCGTGCGCTGGTGTGCATGAGAGTGCTGGTCAGACAAGCAACGAGCACGCGTTTTCTTCATCAGCCGCAAGCGAACAAGGCTCACAGCTTCAAAGCGGCACCTGTGTTCGCATTAGTTTTCCGTCTGCGTAACAAAACGCCGCGCCACAGCACCGCGCCACAGCACCGCACCACAGCACCGCGCCAAAACGCCGCGCACACAAAAAAA
>CAMPNZ010000041.1 GCA_946892075.1 uncultured Coriobacteriales bacterium | reverse complement strand
GCACCTGCACGAGGTGGGTTTTTATATGCCCTTTACCAACACCACAGGAAAATGAACTCCCCGCGCGTTTTATGTTCGTCTTAGCTGACGACAAACATCACTAAAAACGCCAACGCGGCAATCCACATCAGAGGTTTGATTTCGCGAATACGGCCCAGAACAGCCATTACAAGCAAATATGAAATAAAACCAAAGCCGATGCCGTTCGTAATCGAGTACGTAAGCGGAATACCAATGATGGTAATAAACGCTGGAAATGCGGTTTCAAGATGATCCCACTCGATTTCGCGAATGCCACTGAGCATCAAAAATCCCACGATAACCAAGGCACCGCAGGTAGCTGAAGCACTCACCATGCCGATGATAGGTGCAAAAAATGCAAAAATAGCAAACAGAACGCCGATAACAACACTCGACAAACCAGTGCGAGCACCAGCAGCCGCGCCCGCCGTCGACTCGGCAAACGACGTAATTGAGCTTGCGCCCATAAAACCACCAACAGCAGCGGCAACCGAGTCAATCGTCAAAATTGATTGAACATCTTCAACGTTGCCCTGCTTGTCAACAAAACCCGCGCGATCGCCAATGGCAACAATTGTTCCCATCGTATCGAAAAAGTCGCTCATCAACAGCGAGAACACAAACATCAACAGCGCAGGCGTGGTAAGCACCGTTAAAATCGCCATGCTTCCCGACGCGGGGTCAATTTGAAACGGCGCCGCAAAGCTCGAGAAATCAAGCCCAAAGTTCCAATGATCAGGCAATTTCGTAACGCCAAGCGGAATGCCCACAATCGTAGCGCCAATAACCGAAATCAAAAGCGAGCCTTTCATGTGGATAGTTTCAAGCACCAGCGCCAGCACAATAGCCACCAGCGACACGATACACGCAGGTGAGCTAAGGTGTCCCAGCGTCAAATACGTCGAAGGGCTTGAAGCGATGATGCCGCCGCCTTTAAGGCCGATAAAAGCCACAAACAAGCCAATGCCAACGCCGATTGCGCGGCGAATATTTACGGGGATGGCGTCCATAATGGCTTTTCGTAAGCCACAAAGCACCAAAAGCAGAATAACGATACCTTCAAGGAACACAACTCCCATCGCAACGCGCCAATCAACACCAAGCGCATGCGATTCGCACAAGCTGTACGCAACAATGGCGTTTATACCCATGCCAGATGCTAGTGCTACAGGACGATTTGCCACCAAGCCCATGATGATGGTCATCAGTGCGGCGCCAAAACACGTTGCGGTAAGCGCTGCCTGAAATGGCATGCCTGCTACTTGCATCATAATGGGGTTTACCGCAATAATGTAGCCCATCGCAAGGAAGGTGGTAAGACCACCGAGAATTTCTGTTCCCAGCGTACTTTGACGCGCAGAAATCTTAAAAAATGTGTCCATGCGTTTTCGTGCTCCTCTCAATATGTACGACGAAACTATTATAAAGAATAAAGTGTTTCGGTATCGTAAAAAGGTGCGCCAAGCGTAAAAATTCTTGCTGCGCATAACCGCAGTTCACAAAAATCCACAAGGCTCCTACCTGCAAAATCGCAATCCATAGATAAAATGTACGAAATTTCCACAATATCTTGTGGAATTTCTCATGCAACTTTGCGCACAATTGGAGTATGATACACATGTTGCAAGGTACAAACGTCTTACGCGACGCACGCACGGCAAACCCTTTTCAAGAGCCGCGCACGCACAAGCATTTCGTCTGCAAGCACAGGCACCCATGCAAACTGCGTGTACGCACAGAAATGCCACATGCCTATCGCATGGTGGAAGTTCTTTCTGCGCTGTTCTTGATTGCTTACAATACTATTGCATCAGGTATTTATGCTTGCCTTGCCTGCACGTCGTGTCGCGCGACGTCTATCTCCTAAGCAAAACGTCATGCGAACACGTACAACGATAACGATAACGGAGAATGCTCATGAAAATCATTAAGCGCAACGGCGCGGAAGTGGAATTCGACCTTACGAAGATTGTCAATGCTATTCAGGCTGCCAATAACGAAGTGCCTGAGCAGCAGCGTTTAAGCGACCGCGAAATAGGATTTGCTGCAGCAAACGTGGCTGATTTGTGCGAAAATGCTGGTCACACCGTACAAGTTGAAGAAATTCAAGACATGGTTGAAGATGAAATTATGCACCTTGACCATTTCGAAGTGGCGCGCAAATACATCATTTACCGCTACGTTCGTTCTGAAGAGCGTCACAAAAACACAACTGACGACACCATTCTTGCGCTTATTGAATGCAACAACGAAGAAGTGAAGCAAGAAAACTCCAACAAGAATCCAACTATTAGCTCGGTTCAGCGCGACTATATGGCAGGCGAAGTGTCAAAAGACCTTACCATGCGCACCTTGCTTGACCCCGATATCGTGCAAGCGCACAAGGAAGGCATCATCCACTTCCACGACTCAGACTATTTTGCGCAGCACATGCACAACTGCGACCTGGTAAATCTTGAAGATATGCTACAAAACGGCACCGTTATTTCCGATACGCTTATCGAAAAGCCGCACAGTTTTTCAACGGCATGCAACATTGCCACGCAGATTATCGCGCAGGTAGCGTCAAGCCAGTACGGCGGCCAGTCGATTTCGCTAACACACTTGGCGCCGTTCGTGCAAATTAGCCGCGATCGCATTGCGGGCGAACTGCAAGACGAGCTGCGCGAACTGGGCGTTGAAACCTCGCACGAGAACTTTACGGCAGCGGTTGAAAAACGCGTTCGCGAAGAAATACGCCGCGGCGTTCAAACTATTCAATACCAGGTAGTTACGCTCATGACCACCAACGGCCAGGCGCCTTTTGTAACGGTGTTTATGTATCTCAACGAAGCGAAAAACGAGCAGGAGAAAAAAGACCTGGCGCTTATTATCGAAGAAACGCTCAACCAGCGCTTCCAAGGTGTAAAAAACGAGAAAGGCGTGTGGATTTCACCTGCGTTCCCGAAGCTTATCTATGTGCTTGAAGACGACAACATCGAGGAAGGCCAGCCCTACTATTACCTTACTGAACTGGCTGCGAAGTGCAGCGCGAAGCGCCTGGTGCCCGATTATGTGTCTGAAAAATACATGAAGAAACTCAAGATCGATAAAAACGGAGAAGGTCATTGCTACACGCCGATGGGCTGCCGAAGCTTCCTGACGCCGTATGTAAATGAAGACGGAAAGCCGCAGTACTACGGACGCTTTAACCAGGGCGTTGTTACCATCAACTTGCCTGATGTGGCGCTTTCTTCAGGCCGCGATATGGATAAGTTCTGGGAGATTTTTGACGAACGCTTAGAGCTGTGCCACCGCGCCCTTATGGCGCGTCACAACCGCTTGAAGGGAACGCGCTCGGATGTTGCGCCTATTTTGTGGCAATACGGTGCTTTGGCGCGCCTGAAAAAGGGCGAAGTGATTGACAAGCTGCTCTACGGCGGGTATTCGACAATCAGTTTAGGCTATGCTGGCCTGCAGGAATGCGTTTACTACCTTACCGGTAAAAGCCATACCGACCCCGAGGCAACGCCGCTTGCGCTTAAAATTATGCAGCACATGAACGACAAATGCGAAAGCTGGAGAAAGGCCCATAACATCGACTTTTCGATTTACGGCACGCCTCTTGAGTCAACCACGTACAAGTTCGCGAAAGCACTGCAGCGCCGTTTTGGTGTTATCAAAAACGTAACGGACCATGGCTACATTACCAACTCGTATCACGTGAATGTGCGCGAAGAAATTAGCGCGTACGAGAAACTTGCTTTTGAAAGCGCGTTTCAGTCGCTCTCGCCTGGTGGAGCTATCAGCTACGTTGAAGTGCCCAACATGCAAGACAACTTGAAGGCCGTTATCAACGTGTTGCAGTTCATCTACGACCACATTATGTATGCCGAGCTGAACACCAAAAGCGACTATTGTCAGGAATGCGGCTACGATGGTGAAATTAAAATCATCGAGGAAGATAAGAAGCTTATTTGGGAGTGTCCACAATGCGGTAATCGCGATCAGGACAAGATGAACGTTACGCGCCGCACCTGCGGATACATTGGAACGCAATTCTGGAACCAAGGCCGCACCGAGGAAATTCGCGACCGCGTGTTGCACTTATAGCGCGAAATCGTTGAAGGGGCTGCAGCTCAGAGCGCTGCGGATGGAAGCGTTTCGAGGAAGTGCGCCAATGGGAAGCGCTGCTGGTAACGCACCAGCAGCTGGCAGTGCGCTCATTGGAAGCGCTGCTGGTGGCGCACCAGCAAGAACCCGTTCGCCGCATCCGTATTGCCACGATGAAGGGGGCTGCAGCTGAAATTGCTGCACGGAGACGCTAAGGTAAACGCAACGACGTATCCGTGTTGCACCACCATACGACCAGTACCGCGCATCAGAGCTAAGGGGAGTTCATGCACTTCGGCACCATTAAATATTTTGATATTGCAAATGGCGAAGGGGTGCGAACTTCCCTTTTTGTATCGGGCTGTACGCATCACTGTCCGCATTGTTTTCAGCCACAAACGTGGGATTTCTCCTTCGGCGAAGAATTCACCGAAGCAACGCTCAATGCCATTTTGGAAAGCCTAGCGCCGCGCTATGTAGACGGGCTTACCATTTTAGGCGGCGAGCCTATGGAACCTGCTAATCAGGAAGGAATAGCGCCGCTCGTAAAAGCGGTGCGCGCGCAGTATCCGCACAAAACAATCTGGATTTATACGGGCGATATTTACGAAAATTTAATTGACGAGCGCTCGCCACGCCACACACCATTTACAAGCGACATACTCTCGTGCATTGATGTATTGGTGGACGGGCCGTTCATTGAAGCAAAAAAAGACATTACGCTGCGGTTTTGCGGATCGTCAAACCAGCGTCTGATAGACGTGCCAAAAACGCTCGCTGAAAAGCGCGTTGTGTTGTGGCACGATAAGCCCTTGTACAGCACACACAGCTGGGTGCCTCACACGCAGTAACAGCACGCCGTTCATCATGATTATTTATTCAGCGTGCTCTTTCTTCAGCTGGTCAACCCACGCTTCTTCAAGCTTATCGCGCTTTTGCTTATCAAGCTTCACGTTACGGAAATACACAATCCAGTTAGCAGCAAGAGCAACTAAGTTCAATAGATAAACAATAAGAACCCATGTAATAGAACCAGCTACAAGCTTTGCGGCGATGCCAGCAAAATATCCAAAGGTAATAAGAGCAATAAATTGCCAACTAGCTCCGGCGGCTGTACGCGCACGATAATTCTTATACGCGTTCAGCGGCCATGACAAACCAAAACACACAAGCATAATAGCTTCCAACACATCTGGCATGATTGTCGCTTCCTCTCTTAAAGAAGCCACGCAAGAAAAATCCTGCGTGGCGGCACATTGCGGCTTATTAACAGCCTATAAGATCGTTCAGCGTACACTCATACGTGCAAGTTGCAATAAAAAGCTCACCTGTGAGATAACGTTAGAGCGGTCAACAAACACGAGCTATATTATCACTATTGCTTGACGCGTGCTAGACAGCTTGTGTTTTATACATGGTATAAGCAAATTACAGAATATCAAGCAGTGCTTTCTTAGTCTGTGCTCCTACCAGCTGGGTTTTTACTTGTCCTCCCTCGAAAGCAATAAAGGTTGGAACGCTCATAACGCCATACTTTTGAGCAACATCAGGCGCCTGGTCGATGTCGATTTTGTAAACAGCTACCTTGCCTTCGTTCTCGGAAGCAATTTCGTCAACAACAGGCGACATCATTTTGCAAGGTCCACACCATGTTGCAAAAAAGTCAACCAATACTACGCCGTCTGCTTTCAGAACTTTTTCGTCGAATTCTGCTGAGGTAATTAAAGTAGCCATGTTTTCTCCTTTGTTCGGCGCCCGCCAAAGGCTCGTCTGCGGGCTCAATCTTTCATAAAGTAAATTGCTTACAATATATCTTATACCGCGTATAAATCAAGCTTGCAAGCAAATAAAGCACTATTTCTGCGCAGCTTGTTGTGGCGAACGGCACGCGTCGTTGCCTACCTTTGTGGCGAACGGCACGCGTCGCAACACTCAAGCTCGGACACGTTCCCCATCAGCCGCAACACTCACGTTGTGGTGCCCATCACGGCATGGCGTGCTATTTCTGCGCAGCTTTCAAAATATCAGCAAGCTTTTCAACAGGCCACGAGCCCAAATCGCCCTCGCTGCGTTCGCGAACCGAAATGGTGTTTGTTTCCAGCTCTTTGTCGCCAAGCACAATCATGTAAGGAACTTTGCTTGTTTGCGCTTTAGCAATTTTGATACGCATCGGCTCGTTTTGCTCGTACACTTCCACGCGTCCACCATGATCGGTAAGCTTTTTGGCAATGTCGTGCGCTGCTTGCTTATGCCTGTCGGCAATCGGCAAAATAACAACCTGCGTTGGCGCAAGCCACAAGGGCAAAGCACCAGCGTAGTGCTCAATCAGAATGCCCAAGAAGCGCTCGATTGACCCAAACAGTGCGCGATGCAGCATGAACGGGCGCTCTTCGGTATTGTCGGCGCTGCGATACGTAATGTTAAAACGTTCAGGCAAATTGAAGTCTACCTGCACCGTTGAGCATTGCCACATGCGTCCAATAGCGTCGCGCACTTTGATGTCGATTTTTGGACCGTAAAACGCGCCGTCGCCCTCGTTTATTTCATACGGAAGTTTGCGCAGTTCACACGCCTTTTTCAGCGCGGTTTCTGCCTGTTCCCACATAGCGTCCGAGCCAATCGACTTTTCGGGACGCGTTGAAATTTCAGCTTCATACGTAAAGCCAAATTCCGACATCACGGTGTCCATCAAATCGAGAATGGCGGCCACTTCGTCAACAATTTGATCTTTGCGACAGAACAAATGCGCATCATCTTGCGTAAAGCCGCGTGCACGCATAAGCCCGTGAACAGCGCCGCTCATTTCATGGCGATACACGGTACCGAACTCAAAGAAACGCACGGGCAAATCTTTGTACGAGTGAATAGAATTGGCATACAGCATTACGTGACCTGGGCAGTTCATAGGCTTCACGCCGTATTCGGAATAGCGCGGCTGCTCGTCGGTGCCTTCGTTCACTTTGAAGAAGTACATATTGTCGTGATAGAAATCGTAGTGACCAGAGGTTTTCCATACGTCAGCCTTGTAGATGTGCGGCGTTATAACCTCTTTGTAGCCGCGTGCGTACAGCTCTTTGCGCAGCCACGACTCAAGAATGCGAATGACCTGCGCACCTTTAGGAAGATACAGCGGCAAACCAGCGCCAGCCATGTCGCTCATCATGTAAATTCCCAGGTCTTTGCCCAATTTGCGATGGTCGCGCTTTTCGGCTTCCGCAAGTGTCGTCAGGTACGAATCCAGGTCGCGCTTCTTGAAAAAGGCCGTGCCATAAATGCGCTGGAGCTGCTGATTTTCAGCATCGCCGCGCCAGTACGCGCCTGCAACTTTCGTCAGCTTAAAGGCGCCAATTTTCGATGTGTCGGGAACATGCGGTCCGCGGCACAAATCGCGAAACGTGCCCACCGTGTAGGTAGTGATGGTTTCGTTTTCGGGAAGTTCGCGAATAAGCTCGCACTTAAAGGGCTGGTCAGCGAATAGTTTAAGCGCTTCATCACGCGACACAACCTCACGCTTAAACGGCAGCGCATCATGAACCAGTTCAGCCATGCGCGCTTCGATGTGTTCCAAATCGTCAACTGAAATGGAATGATCAAGTTCTACATCGTAGTAGAAGCCGCCCTCAACCGCAGGTCCAACGCCAAATTTCACATCGCCGTACAAATCTTTCAGCGCGTGAGCAAGCACGTGCGCGCTGGAATGACGCAGCAAGTCAAGCGCTTCTTTCGACTTATCAGTAAGAATGGTAACTTCGTCGCCGTCGTGCAATTCGCACGAAAGGTCAACCAAAGCGCCGTTCACTTGTCCGCCCAGCGCCGCTTTGGCCAACGCAGGGCTAATGCTTTGCGCGAGGTCAAAAACGCTTGCGTGTTCGGGGAGATTTTTTTGGGAGTGGTCTGGTAAAACGATATTCATAACAATCCTTTCTTCGCAGCCGGGTGCATACCAAGCACCTGCTTTATGCCGGGTGCATACCAAGCACCTGCACATGTACCTTTATAGCTATACCAAAAAACGCTACCAAAAAGTAGCGCGTGGAGCGTTCCTCACGAAAACAATGCACTTGAAAAATTTTGTGCTGATAGCTATTTGTGGCGGAAAAACGGCGCGCAAGCTGATAGTATTAGAAGCAACAAAACGCGCGCAAAAATGCGCAATGAATTCTGTACTGCCACGCCGTAGCAAAATGTGAAAGGTACGTTTGACGTGAAGATTTCTCTTAACCTTGCGCAAGAACGCGAGCTCCACCGTCTTATCGATTACGAACGCTCTTTAGCAGAAGCGAATGCCGATCCGCTGTTCCGGTGTGCCTTTCCCTATCGTCCCGACAACGACCTGCAAGCCGAGCTTATCGACCTGAAAGTGCTCAGCCTGAAGCAAGGTGGGCGCGGGAATATGGTGGTTATTTCGTCGTATGGATATTCGTATTTTCCCGAAAAAGCGCGCCTTGAAATGCGCAACCAGCAAAATGCTCGCCGCGACGTTAAGCTTATCGCCATCGCGGCGCTGTTCTCGGCCGCCGCTATGGGCATCGGTTTTCTGTTGGGGCTGTTGGCGCGATAAATTCGCGAGTGTGAACGCAAACAGAAACGACACATTTCCGTTCTCGTTACACCGCGCATTTTTACAAGCAGCGCACCATGCGCCTACTACACTATCAATATGCCTGATAAAAAAGGAATAACAAGAAAAGATGGTGCGGGCGAAAGGACTTGAACCTTCACGTCGTAGACACCAGAACCTAAATCTGGCGCGTCTGCCAATTCCGCCACGCCCGCAACGAATATGCACATCAGTGCAGGTAGTACGCCCGTTCGCGAGTGCTTCAAACCGAGCGTCCGCTTACACGGCACCCAGCCTACAAGCAAGCCTCATGCACCGCACACGGGTAAAAGCGCACAATAGATGCATAATACCAAATAAGCTACGCTCTTACAAGACGCAGAAAACGCGCTGAGGCACACCCTCACTAAGAAAGTGCACTGTACGCCATTAGGCGTTTTGCGCATCACGCGTGCAGCCAGCAAGAAACTCCTCAATGCGCGGCGTGTACTCAAGCCCCTCAAATCCCACTTCAGAGGCAAGATCAACCACGGGAGCCTGCTGCCACAATTCTTCCAGCCGATAATATTCACGCGTCGTATAAAACACGTGAACCACCACGCCGCCGTAATCCAGCAGCTCCCAGCTAGAATCGCGCGTCGTTTCCCGGTGAAGAACATGAACCTTCGCGTCGCGCAGCTCCTTTTCGATAGCATTGCACAACGCCTTGACCTGCCTATCATTGCGCGCTGTCATCGTCACAAAATACGCAGCTTCGCCCGTAAGCTCCTCGACGTGCTGAACCACAATGTCGAACGCTTTTTTCTCGTTCGCAACGCGCGCTGCCGTAAGCGCAATGTCCCTGTCACTTAAGGGAGCGCTTGCGGACGCGTGTGAAGCAGCGGATGCGTCCTGCGACGCTGCAACATCCTGCGGCGTGTTCACGACCTGCGCATTCTGCAAGCCATCGTGTTCGTTTGTCATGATAATTCTCCTTTAGAACGTTGGCGCACGTACCAATTCCACACACACAAGGTGCGCGGATGAAGCTGTGCGTTGCGCTGAACTAAGTATAGTAACACATGTTTGTACGTTTCAAAAAACAGCTCTTGCAGCGACACGGTGCCTGGCAGCGCGCGCAAATCCTCGATGCCCGGATACGACCTGCCTTCCTCAAGCGCATCGGCAACATAAACGATGCAATCAAGGTCGCTCATCTGCTCGTGACCTGCGGTGTGACGCTCAATCGCGCGCAAAATGCGCCCATCAAGAAACGGAAAATCGGCCTCGAGCGCACACGCGCCCGTTGGCCCGTGCAACAACGCAGGCAGAAAATCAAGCACTTCGCCATCGATGCGCGTCTTAAACGCCAACGCCCGCGCGCGAATGTCATCGTTGGTATACGCTTTGTCCCAATCGTGCAAAAGGCCTGCTATGCGCGCCTCTTGTTCGGGATAGTGGTAAAGTTTCGCCAGGTGAGCGCTGTATCGCGCCACCGAACAGCAATGCGCGAACCGATGCGGTGACACGCGCTTCTCAAGCAGCTGTTTTGCGCGGGAGAAAAACTCGTCGCTCAGCGCGTAATCGGCGTTCTCCGTGAGCGAAAATGGTGCGGGCTGCTCGGGCTGCGCAGGTTGTGCGGGCTGCGTAGGTTCAGCAGGTTCGGCGGATGACACAAGTGGTGCGGGCTGAGCAGAGGGCGCATACGAAAGCTCGTTGTGCGGAATGTCGTATAATCCCTGTTCACAAATGTAATCATACACATCAGTGGGAACAAGATAACGCGCAGATCCAATGCGTAACTGCTGGCGCACAACACGTGAGGAAACAGGAACGCACAGCGACTGCGCCCGCTGAAACGTAAAACCATACCGAGCGCTGAGCGCATCGAGCGTGTCGGCAAGGGATGTTGCGTGCGGCGCAACGTGCGGCGCAATGCTGGCGTCATCGACGCGATCAAGCACGAAAATGGTTGCATACTGTGCCAGCGCAGCAGGATTTTTCCACGCGGCAAGCTGCACCGCCGCATCGCTTCCCAAAATGAGCACAAAGCGCACTGAACAGCCAAAATACTCATGCAAAGCAGCCAGCGTATCCACCGTGTACGAAATGCCCGCGCGATCAACCTCATAGGAGCACACGTCGAACAGCGGATTATGCTGCGTTGCCAGCTTGCACATCGCAAGGCGCTGATGCGCATGCAAACGCGCCGCAGCTTCCTCCAGCGCACCCGCGTCACCAGGAGTTTTGAAGGGCGACACAAACGCAGGCACAAACAGCACGCCATCCAGATGCGCCTCGACAAGCGCGCGCTGCGCAATGTTCAAGTGCCCGATATGAATGGGGTCAAAGGTGCCCCCCAAAATGCCAATGCAGTGGGGCTTTCCATCGGTTGCGAAATGCGCAAAGCGGGGGCTGAGCGATTGCAAAGAGCTATTCATGCTGGTACTTCTTTCATATAGTGTTATGCTGCGTGCGGGAACGCAGGCGGATAAAGCGCAAAAATGTCACTTCTACTATATATCAAGTTCCTCGAAGATGTCATGCGACATCTTTGCCGACTCAAACTCGAACTCACGTCCACAGATGCGAATGGTGTCGCCATCAACAGCTCCGGCCTGTTCAAGCGCCTTTTCAACGCCAATGCGCTTCAAGCGATGCTGTAAAAACGACATCGCTTCTTCATTATCCCAATCGGTTTGAATCACCATGCGCTCAACACGCGCGCCCGCCACACGATACTCCCCCTCGCCCAAGCGAATCACACTGAACGCCTTGTCTTTTTCTTCTTGCTTAAGCTTCCACACCTTGTCGAAGCTTGGCGCATCGTGCAAGGTAGCAAGCTCTTTTTCGCGAAGATCATGCACCTTATGAGCAAGCGCAGCATTCAGCGACGCAACGCCCTGCCCCGTCAGCGCGCTGATGCAATACAGCTTCGGATCGATGGGGCTTTCGGCAAATTCATCGCCACCCGCAGCGGCAAGAGAATCGCGGCGCACCGCGTCTTGCAAGCGCGCAAGAAGTGCGTCAAGTTCCGCTTGCCTGCCTGCAAACGCATCAATTTTGTTCGCAACCACAATGCGCGGACGAAAGGCAAGCTCAGAGGCATATTCTGCAAGTTCGTGATTGATAATCTCGTAATCGGCCAAAGGATCGCGCGCTTCAAAATCGCCCGTTAAATCAACCACATGCACCAGCACAGCCGAGCGCTCGATGTGGCGCAAAAACTCGTGCCCCAAGCCCTTGCCTTCGTGTGCGCCTTCAATAAGGCCTGGTACATCGGCAATTACGTAACTTAAATCGTCGCAGCGCGCAACGCCTAAATTGGGAACAAGTGTTGTGAACGGATAATTGCCAATTTTTGGACGCGCAGCCGACAGCTTCGCAATAAGCGACGACTTGCCCGCCGACGGCATACCCACCAGCGCCACATCAGCAAGCAGCTTCATTTCAAGCTCGACCCAGCGTTCAATTGCAGGAACGCCCAGCTCGGCAAAAGCGGGCGCACGCCGCGTTGACGTCACAAAATGAATGTTGCCGCGTCCACCCGTTCCCCCTGGTCCAACGCAAATTTGTTGGCCGTGCGTAACCAAGTCGGCAATGGTTTCGCCGCTTTCCGCGCGCTGTTCGTCGTATTCGCGCACCACGCAACCGACCGGCACTTTAAGAATCAAGTCGGCACCTTTCGCCCCGTGCATGCGCGAGCCTTTTCCGTGCATGCCGCGCTCGGCTTTGAAATGGTGCTTGAAACGGAAGTCAATCAGCGAAGAAAGCGTTGTGTCTGCTTCCAGAATTACGTTTCCGCCGGCGCCGCCATCGCCGCCATCAGGCCCGCCTTTCGGCACGTGCGCCTCACGACGAAACGACATGCAACCTGCGCCGCCATCGCCGCCTTTAACATGAATATGAACCTTATCAACAAACATAGAACCTCTATCAAAATAAAGCGCGCCCCTGAAAACTCAGTGGGCACGCTTTATACTTTTTTACAAAAAACGAATAGATGAAAGGGCTATTCGAATTTCAC
>CAMPNZ010000040.1 GCA_946892075.1 uncultured Coriobacteriales bacterium | reverse complement strand
ACAATACAACGGCGCTTGGCAATGGCGACCCAACGTACTTCATGAACTTGTATCTGAATTCCAAGGGTTCTGAAAACGCTGGTAAATATGCGAATCCTAAGGTTGACGAAATCATCGAGCGCATGAATAGCGAATTCGACCAGAAGCGTCGTTTTGCGATGGCGCAAGATGTATTATCGCTGCTTATTGAGGACTGCCCGAATGTGTACATCGGCAACCCGGTAATCAATATTGTTGAAGCGAAGGGCGTTCAAGGCTACAAGCTGCTTCCCGTTGACTATCAAGGCGTAACGCACGAACTGCGCTAAGGCGCGCATCGTAATAACAGCACGTGTACCACGCGTGCTCAAGCGGAAACGTTTGCGGCACCGTGGTACGCACGCTTAAAGTAATAAGGATGGCTATGACAATAAGCTCCTCACACACTTCAAAGAACGCTGCAGCACGCTCGGCGGCGCAAGGCGCGCCTGTGGATGCTCCTGTACAGGAAGCGCCGCACCCCACCTGCAACCAGGCGAAACATACCCCCGAGCACTTCAACGAACAAGCCTTCGAAGACGCGCTCGTGCGCCTGCAAAACGTGAATATTAGCTACGACGGCCATCACGTTGTTCACGATGTGTGTTTCTCGATTATGCCGGGTGAGATTGTTGGCATTGTAGGCGAAAGCGGCGCTGGTAAAAGCACCGTTCTTCACAGCATCGTGCAGCTTCTTGCGCGCCAGGCTGAAACAACGGGCGCCATTTATTTCCAAGGCAGAAATTTGCTTGAGCTGTCAGAGGAGCAGATGCAGCACGTTCGCGGCAATAATATCGCGACGATTTTCCAAAACCCCGGACAGCGCTTCGATCCGCTGATGAAAATTGGCGCACAAATTGAAGAGCTGTATCATGTTCACGAGAAGCCGTACCAGCATGAAGCCCTGGTGGCGCTTATGGAGCGCATGCATTTTTCCAACCCGCAGCGCGTGTTGCGGTCGTATCCGCACGAGTTATCAGGCGGTATGCTCCAGCGCGTTGCCATTGTTATGGGTTGCATTTTCGAGCCAAAATTGCTGCTTGCCGACGAGCCCACCAGCGCGCTTGACACTACCACGCAAAGCGCCATCGTGGACGAGCTGCTTGAGTTGAACGCAACGCGCAACACTGCCATCCTCATGGTGACGCATAATATTGCGCTGGCTGGTCACATGTGCCATTCGCTGATTGTGATGGATAGCGGTCGCATCATCGAGCAAGGCTCCAGCAAAAGCGTTCTTGAGCATCCGCAAAACGAACGAACGCGCGAACTACTGGCGGCTGTTCCGCGCTTTCAAAATGCCACGCAAGCGCAACCGAAATCAGCCAGCTGTTAGCCCCCTGCCGGCAAGCTGTTAGCAGCCGTTATTCACCTGTTAGTGCGAAGGAACTTCTATGGCATCACACCTGATGAAACTTGAACACATTACGAAAACATATCGCAGCGACGGGCGCACGTTTTGCGCGCTGAACGACGCGTCGCTGTGCATTAACGAGCACGAAAACATATCGCTGGTGGGTGAATCGGGAGCCGGAAAAAGCACCTTTGCAACTATTATCGCAGGGCTGAATCGGGAAAGCAGCGGCACTATCTATTGGAACGACCAGGATATAAGCCAGCTTGCGCACCAAGAAAAACGAGCAATGCGCCAAAAAATTCAAATGGTAAGTCAAGATCCAACGCAAACCTTTGATCAGCTGCGCACCGTTGGCTATTCCATTCGCGAAGCGCTGCTGTCGTACAAGCTGTGTACGCGCGCGCAGGCACGTGAACGCTGCGAAAACCTGCTTGAACGTGTAGGTTTAAGCAAGCACTACGCAAGTCACCGCCCAAGCGAGCTTTCCGGCGGCCAGCTTCAACGCGCATCCATCGCGCGAGCGCTGGCATGTGAGCCTAAGTTGCTTGTTCTTGACGAAGTAACCAGCGCGCTTGATATGACGGTACAGGAAAAAATATTACAGCTGCTGGAAACCTTGCGCCAAGAGCAAAAGGTATCAATGCTGTTTGTTCATCACGATTTGGCGGTTGCGCAGCGCATGAGCGACAGGATTATCGTTATGAAAGACGCAGAAATTGTTACCGAATGCGCCGCAAGTGAATTAAGCAGCTGCGAGCATCCTTACGTGCGTAAACTTATCGCAAGCATCTATACGTTGTAAGCGCGGCGGGTGCGGATTTTCCTAAACAATCAACGCAAGAAAATGTGCCTTCCCCACGTCAACCACAATACATCTTTCCCCACGTCAATTACAAGGGCGCAGCGCGATGGTGCAGGCGGTGCGGGGCACGCTACGCCGCCAAGGCTCGTAGCGTTCCACCACCCGTTACGCCAACAAAGCGCCCCGCTACGCCAATAACGCGCGCTGTTCCTCAAGCGACGCAAGCTTCTTTTGAGCGTCTTCCAACTTTTGGCGATCTTTCGCAATAATCTCCGGCGCCGCTTTGCTTAAATACGCTTCATTCGACAGCTTCTTCGAGAACTTCAGCACGTCGCTTTCAACTTTTTTGTACTCTTTGTTCAGGCGCGCAAGCTCGGCTGCAAAATCCACCAAACCGTGCAAGTTGATACATGTTTCGGTGTAGTGGCCCATTACCGAGCACACTTCCTTTTCTTTCGACGCGCTATCGCACAGGTGAAGCGTTTCGATATGCGCCATTGCGCACAGAAGCGTTTGCTGTTGTTCAAGCGAGTGTTGTACCGCTTTATCAGCCACTACGCGTACCGACAACGGCGTTTTAGGCGAAAGCCCGTAGCGCGCACGTGTTGAACGGCATGCGCCAATTACTTCGCACAAGCTTGCAAACGCATGCTCGGCATCAGCGCAATCAAATTGCTGGAACTGCTTCGCTTCAGGCCACGAGCAGCTCATCAAGAAAGCAGGTTCGCTTTCAGGTTGATAAGCGCGCAGTTCCTGATAAATATCCTCGGTAATAAAGGGCATCAAGGGCGCAAGCAAACGAATGGACTGGCTGAGCACAAACACTAAATTGCGCTGGCAGGCTGCCTTATCGTCAGCTGGCGCGCCGTCCGACAAACGGCTTTTCGAAAACTCGATGTACCAGTCGCAAAATTCGTTCCAAAAGAAACTGTACAGCGAGCGCGTAAGGTCGGCAAACTCGAAGGAATCAAATGCGGCGTCAACGTCTTTGACTAGGTGATACAAGCGCGAAAGCATCCACTTATCGGCAAGCGTGCGCGCTTCAGGTGCACCGGGCGTGTAGTTGTCTAAGTGCATCGTTACAAAACGCGCTGCGTTGCGAATTTTGTTCGCGAAATTGCGGCTTCCTTCAAGCTGCGCTTCGTTGAAACGCAGATCTTGCGCGCCGCTTACCTGCGACAACAAGCCAAAACGCATGCCGTCAGCACCGTAATCTTTCATCAAACGCAAAGGATCAACACCGTTGCCGCGCGACTTGCTCATCGGCTTGCCGTCGGCTCCCATAACCGTTGGGTGAATGATAACTTTTTCGAAGGGGATTTTACCGGTACAGTACAGCGACGACATCACCATACGTGCAACCCACAAGCCCATGATGTCGCGCGCAGTTGACAACACTTGCGTCGGGTACGCAAAAGCAAGCTCGCTTCCCTGCTGATCTTTTGCGTTCCAGCCTAGCGTTGCAAACGGCCACAATTGAGAAGAAAACCACGTGTCAAGCACGTCGGTGTCTTGGCGCAAAGCGCTTCCACACTGCGGGCAGCAGCTGGGTTCGTCAACGAACGCGTCCTCAAAACCGCAGGCGTCGCAATAATACATGGGAATGCGATGGCCCCACCATAATTGACGCGAAATGCACCAGTCTTTCAAATTTGCAAGCCAGTCTAAATACACGTGCTTCCAACGGCTTGGATAAAACTGAATTGCGCCGTCCTCAACAACGCGAGCAGCGTCTTGTTTCAGCGGGTCAACGCGCACAAACCACTGCTCCGACTCCCACGGCTCAAGCTTCGTGTGGCAGCGATAGCACGTCATTACCGAGTGGTGATGGTCTTCCACTTTTTCAAGAAGGCCCAGTTCATCGAAGGCAGCAACAATCGCTTCACGCGCTTCGTCACGCGTCATGCCACTAAAGCGCCCGTAGCCGTCAACAACATGCGCCGTTTCGTCGAAAACGTTGATGCGCTCAAGCTGGTGCGCTTCGCCCATAGCCCAGTCGTTCGGGTCATGCGAGGGCGTAACTTTCACAAAACCGGTACCAAAATTCTCATCGACATGCCAATCGGCAAAAATGGGAATTTCGCGATTTACCAGCGGCAACTTTACCATTTTACCCACAAGGTGCTGCTTGCTTTCATCGCGCGGGCTTACCGCAACTCCCGTATCGCCCAGCATCGTTTCAGGGCGCGTCGTAGCAACCACAATATACGGTTCATCTGCGCTTGCGTCCGCCAAAGGATAGCGCAAATACCACAAGTGGCCATCTTCTTCCACGTATTCAGCCTCGTCGTCGGCGATGGCGGTGGTGCAGTGCGGACACCAATTAACAATGCGTTTACCTCGGTAGATAAGCTTGTCGTGATACCAATTTGCGAACACTTCACGCACGCAGCGCGCATAGTGATCATCAAGCGTGAAGTTCTCGTTGTCGTAGTCGCACGAACAACCCATGCCTTTAATTTGCTCGACAATCGTGCGCCCGTAAACCTCGCGCCACTCGAAGCACTTCTCGATAAACGCCTCGCGCCCAATGTCAAGGCGCGAAATGCCTTCTGAGGCCAGCTTTTTATCCACTTTCGTTTGTGTGGCAATACCAGCATGATCGGTGCCAAGCACCCAGCGCGTTTGATAGCCCTGCATGCGCGCGCGGCGAATAAGCGCGTCTTGGATGGTGTCGTTAAGCGCATGGCCCATGTGCAGCATGCCCGTGATATTCGGAGGCGGAATAACAACCGTGTACGGCTGGTTCGCATGCGCGCCAAAGCCAGCGCTTCTGCTGAACAAGCCAGCGTTCTTCCATTCTAAGAAACGCTGTTGCTCGGGCGATTGCTCGGGCGATTGCTTTTTGTTTTCTTCGCAATGTTGCTCATCATGAGAGGCAGGTTGCTGCTGGTTACTCATGAATATCCTCCTCTGTTGAAAGGCTTTCAGCGCCGCCTTCACGTGCTTGCGACAAACGCGCCGTCGCACCGCCATCTTGCGCACCATCTTGCGCACCGCCATCAAACGCGGGCGCATCAAGTCGCTCAATAACGGGCTGCGTTTTTCCAAGCACGTCGCTTTCGGTAATCGTAACGCGTGTTTCCCCTGCTATATCGGGCAAATCGTACATAAGCTGACGCAGCACGCGCTCACAAATGGCACGCAAACCACGTGCACCCGTTTTGTGCTCGACCGCTTCATGTGCAATCGCTCGCAAGGCACCTTCGTCGAAATGAAGGTCGCAATCGTCGTATTTGAACAGGCGTTTATACTGCTTTACCAGCGCGTTTTTCGGCTGCGTTAGAATGTGAATTAAGTCGCTTTCCGTAAGCGCATCAAGCGACGTAATAACAGGAATACGGCCCACAAATTCAGGAATCATGCCGAATTTTTGCAAGTCTTCGGGCAGCGTTTTCTTGAACAGCGCATCGCTTACCTTCGTTGAGCTTAACGGCTCGTCGGAATTAAAGCCGATGGCGCTTTTCCCTGTTCGCGCAGCAATAATGTCGGTCAATCCAACAAAGGCACCGCCGATAATAAACAAAATGTTAGTGGTATTGATGTGAATAAGCTCCTGCATAGGATGCTTGCGCCCGCCCTGTGGAGGAACGCTTGCGTCGGTGCCTTCGACAATCTTAAGCAGGCATTGCTGCACGCCTTCGCCCGAAACATCGCGCGTAATGGAAACGTTTTCCGACTTGCGTGCAATTTTGTCAATTTCGTCGATGTAGATAATTCCTATCTCTGCCATAGGAATATTAAAATCCGCAGCCGTAATAAGCTTCAGCAGGATGGTTTCCACGTCTTCGCCCACGTAGCCTGCTTCGGTAAGCGTGGTGGCGTCCGCAATGGCGAACGGAACGCGCAAGCTGCGGGCAAGCGTTTGAGCAAGCAGCGTTTTACCTGAACCCGTCGGACCCAAAAGCATGATGTTGCTTTTCGCAAGTTCGCAATCATCGCCATCGTCGTCGAGCTTCACTTTTATGCGCTTGTAGTGGTTATACACCGCCACCGCCAGCGCGCGTTTGGCTTCGTCTTGCCCAATAACGTACTCAGAAAGTTGCTGATAGATGGTGCTGGGCGTTGGCAGCGATTGAAGAACGTCTTCAGGCGTAAGCGGCTTGTCGTCTTCATCGGGATGCAGATATTCCTCATCAAGCGGAAGCATGCCCGCAAGCGCCTTGCGCTTTTCAGGATCGCGCATCAACGACGACAGCGCACTATCGTTTTGCTGCTCCATGACCACTTTCGCGCACATGGCAATGCATTCATCGCAAATGCACGCGCCAGCTGGCGTGGTAATCAAAGAGTCAACTTCATCGGCCGATTTACCGCAAAATGAGCAAACGGGTGGGTTGCCATTCGTTGTATCGTCGTCATATCCTCGTTTAGTTTTACTCACCTTATCTCCTCATCTGTGTACGTAAGCACGTGCAACGCGGGAACGTGGGAACACATGCACGCAATCCACGCAACGCGGGGCGTGGGAACGCATGCAGGCGGCACACAAGTAGGCACCAGTGCAACGCGGGAACGCAATCACGCGGAAACACATGGACAGCCTGATAAACGGCGCACGTTCCAGCGGCCTTGCAGCGCGCGTCCCTGCATCAAGCACGCCACACGCCGCACCAACCGCTGCGCGCGCCATCTGCGCCGCACCCACGTTCCCCGCGCCCTACCAGCGCACTCGCAACCCAAGCGAAGTCATCGCATTCAGGCGGCGTTATTATTTGTTCTTTTAATTTGTAAGAGCGCTGCGCGAAGCAGTAATTTTATCAACAATGCCATACGCAAGCGCTTCGTCAGCATCAAGCCAGTTGTCGCGTTCGGTATCTTTCTGTACGTCGTCAAGCTTTCTGCCGCAATTATCAGCAAGAATCTGGTTCAAGCGAGCGCGTGTTTTCAGAATTTGTTCTGCCATAATAGCAATTTCAGTTTGCTGACCTTGCGCGCCACCAGAAGGCTGATGAATCATCACGGTTGCGTTTGGCAACATAAGGCGCTTGCCTTTCGTACCAGCTGACAGCAGCACCGCGCCCATGGAAGCAGCCATGCCCATGCAAATGGTCGACACGTCGCACTTGATGAAGTTCATCGTGTCAAGAATTGCCAAGCCAGCGCTTACCGATCCTCCGGGCGAATTGATGTACAGCGAAATATCCTTATCGGGATCAGCGCTTTCCAGAAGAAGCAACTGCGCTACAATCGAATTTGCAACGTTGTCATCAATTGCCTCGCCCAAGAAAATGATACGGTCTTTCAACAGGCGCGAATAGATGTCGTAGCTACGCTCTCCGCGAGGCGACTGCTCAATAACATAAGGAATAAGCGCGCCTTTGGTAGCGTGTACAGCGCTAGCCGACAAAGAGCTTGGTTCAAATTGTGCCATCGTACTTCCTTTCTTCTCGCATAAAACTTCTGTGTAAAACTTCTGTGTAAAACTTCTGTGTAAAACTTCTGTGTAAACAGCTTCTGTATAAAAACAACGGACGCCTCTCAGGTGAGTGCGCCCGCTGCTTCGTTGTGAATGGTGCTTATTTAGAACGTGAGGCACTCGATTTAGCTGCCGTTTTCTTAGGAGCAGCTTTTGTGCTGGCGCTCTTCGCGTCATCTTTCTTAGCAGCCGCTTTCTTCGCAGCAGGCTTCTTAGCAGGCGCTTTTTCGGCCTTCTCGGCTTTTTCAGCTGTTTTCTTAGCGCCGCTCTTAGCAGCCGCTTTCTTCGCAGCAGGTTTCTTCTTGGACTCTTCTACCGTCAACAGCGTTTCTTCAACCGAAGCAACTGCCTTCTGACGCAGAACTCCTTCGCGTACCAGGTGCAACTTGCCTTCGCGACGCCACGCAGCCTCAAACGCACGCGGGTTCTCAACAGCGCTTTTATCGAACTCAGCAGAAACATCTTCATCTGATACCGTAAACTTGTTGTGAGCAGCCCACGCATCAAGCGCTAAATCTTGACGCAGACGCTCTTGCGCTTGCTCGGCAACATCGTCGTGCAACTGGGCAGACGTAATACCCTGAGCCTGCATATACTGGTCAAGCGTTGCGCCCTGCTGCTGCAGCTGCGTAAACAGGTTCTTGTAAATTTGCTCTTTGTAAGAAGCAACCATGCTTTCAGGAAGTTCTCCCTCAAGGCGCGCAGCAAGTGCGTCAAGCATGCGGTTGTCGCGAATTTGTGGAAGCATCTGTTCATGCTGTTCCTGGAGCATCTTCAAAATAAATTCACGCAGTTCAGCCTCGTTTTTGTGCCCGAAATTCTTCGACACAAACTCGTCGGTCAGCTGCGGTTCTTGCTTCTTTTTGATAGCTTTCACTTTCACATCAAGCACGATTTTCTTCGTTTTGCCAATGAATTGGTCGAACGGCGCTTTGCTATCTTCGTTGATAGCAATCTCAACGCTTGCTTTCTCGTCCTTCTTTAAGCCAACCAGTGCCTTGTCGAACGCCTCGCTTAGCGTATTTGAACCCAACACATACGAGCGCGTATCCGATGACAGCGCCGCAACCGGCTTCTTCTTGTCGTCGGTGGCTTTCACTTCGATGTCAAGCGACATGCCTTCTTTGGCTTTTGTAGCGCTTGACGCCTCTTCGTAGGTTGAATACATGGCAACAATCGAATCGATTTCGCGCTGAACTGCGTCGTCAGACACCTTCTCGGCAGGAACTTCGATAGTTACGGGGTCGTAGCTTGAAAGCTCAAAATGAGGCTTCAACTCAATTTCGAAGCTGAAACTAAGCTCTTTGCCGTCTTGCGCAAGAATAGGCTGTTTATCGTCGAATTTGGGCGCACCAATGGGGAACAAATTGCACTCATCAACCGCAACAGCGTGGTTGTCATTTACCAGGTTTTCCGTTACCTGAGCTGCGATAGCTTCGGCACCCCACATCGAATTGATGACGGCACGAGGTGCTTTTCCACGGCGAAAACCCGGAAAATTATACTTGCCGGCAATTTCTTTGTATTCCTTTTTGAATGCTTGTGACACCTGGTCGGCATCGAGTGTTACTGACACTTTTGCAATATTGTTCTCGAGTGTCTCTGCAGAAGTCTTCAATTACGTTCCTCCATTTTTCCAACATATAAGGGCGTTTTAGGGCGTGTAATGCCCGCCATGTGCAAAGGCGCGTGCATACAAGCACCACCCGCATATCAATGTTGAATTATCGCACACTCGGTGTCGTAATAAAAGCAGATTGAAAAATAAAAAAAGAGTGCATAAGTTTTACGGATAAGCGGCGCGCGATTTCGGGAACGGATGGTGCGCGATTGCGGGCACGAGCACAAGGGCGAACGGGCACAAACAGAAAATCTCCCCTTATTATAAGGCTCAGAATTGCATTTTCCCTGTTCATACGAAGACGCAAATCCGCACTGTCATGGAACTACGCGAGAACGAACACGCGCGCGTACGGCCACGCAATGCGCAGCGGCGAAAGCAAGCAGAAACGTAACCCCCCATTCAGCACTGACGCAGCCATCTTGCTATACTATGCCTGTATGTTCCCCACCCTGATGCGCACCGAAGGAGATTGCATGACCTGTGATGCTCAAATGCCGCGCGCGTGGCTTTCGCGCTTGCTTGATAGCGACAAACAGCACGTCAAACGCAGTATGGCGCTCATTAACGCCGCACTGCATCAGCAAAGGAGCGCGGGCACATCCATTTGTCCGCCTGAGACTGAACGCTTTGCAGCGCTGGATATGTGCGCACCTGAACAGATGAAAGTAATCATCATCGGGCAAGACCCCTACCATGGCGAACGTCAGGCGAACGGGCTTGCGTTTTCGGTGCGCGCGGGCGTTCGCGTGCCGCCATCGCTTCGCAACATTTTCAAGGAACTGCACGACGACCTGGAGCTTCCGCTTCCTTCGCAGGGAAATTTGGAGCCGTGGGCACACCAGGGTGTGCTGCTGTTGAATGCGTCGCTAAGCGTAAAACGCGGGTGTGCGAACAGCCATAAAAACCTTGGTTGGCGTGCGGTTACCGAGGCAATTCTTCGGTGCGCGCTGGTTCAAAAGCAGCCAAAAGTGGTGTGCTGCTGGGGAAATTTCGCAAACGAAATGTGTAACGAAGCGCTGAAAACGCTGCACGCACAACGACGTGACGTGCCGTCGTGCGCGGATGCGCCTTCACGCGAACAAGCGTCACGCGAATTGTGGAATGTCGCATGCTCGCAGCCTGCAAACATCGCTGATGACCTGGAAACACCGATGCTTGTGTTGCGCGCGAAGCACCCTTCTCCCCTTGCTGCGCGGCACAGTGCAAGCGACACGTATCGGCCGTTTCGCGGCTCTCGTCCCTTTTCGCAAGCAAACGCTTTCTTGCAAGAACACGGTTGCACCCCTATTCAGTGGCGCTTACCATAATAATGATGCAGCACGCATTACGCAGATGGACTGGCAGTGGGCTTGTATGCCTTCAAAATGCGCGGCTTACCTGCTAAATCGTGACGTATCGATACGCGCTCAAAGCCCGCCGAACACGCAAAGTTCTGCGCTTGTTCTAAACAGGTTTCGTGCAGTTCACACACAAAAACGCCACCCGGCTTCAACACCTGCAAGCTCCATGGCGCTAAGCGATAAAACACAGAAAGACCATCAGCGCCGCCATCAAGTGCCAGCGCTGGTTCGAAATTGCGCACGTCAAAGGGCAGTGTGTCCATTTCCGCATGAGGAATGTACGGCGGGTTCGACACCACGCAATCAATCATGCCAGGCTGCAATTTAAGCTTGTTATCAGGCGATTTTCCAAAAACATCACGAAGTGCTTCCCCAAGATTACCCTGAAAGCACAAAAAACGATCATCCAGATGCAGCGTTTGCGCATTATAAGCAGCACAGCGCAGCGCGTCGGCAGAAATGTCGCATGCCAGCACGCGCACGTGCGGATTTTCATACGCAAGCGACAAACCAATGCAGCCTGAACCAGTGCACATATCTACGATGGTATAGCGCGGAGTTTGTGTGTTATTATTGTTGCACTGAGCAGGCATGTTTAATGATGGAACGTGTACTTGATTGTTGCTAGACGAAATACGCGAACGATGCGCATCAAACGATTTGCACGCGTCAAGCACTTCGTCTACCAACAGCTCGGTTTCAGGACGCGGAATAAGCACCTGTGGCGTAATGTCAAGCGTCAAGTAGCGAAAATTCGCCTTCCCCGTACAGTATTGCACGGGAACGCCCTGCACGCGCAACGCCAGCGCCTGCTGCAAGCGTGCGTCCTCATCGGGCGCCACCAGCCGCGCCATTTCGCACGGCACACGCGTGCTGTCAATGTTGCACGCCCAAGCAAGCAACAAGCGGGCTTCGCTTTTCGCCTGAGCATGTGGACACGCGCGCGCAATTTCGTGTTCTACCTGGGAAAGCGCCTGCGCAACGGTGCTACTCACTCCGCACACTCAATCCACACACGCGCGCACACTACACGCACGATTCCAGTTTCTTTGCGCGATCGGCCGCCTGCAACGCAACAATCAGCTCGCCTAAACCCGCGCCGCCCGCACTCAACAACACGCCGTTATACGTTCCGTTGTAGCCGATACGATGATCCGTCACGCGATCTTGCGGGGCATTGTACGTACGAATTTTTTCCGAACGATCACCCGTGCCAATTTGATTGCGACGCTCCTGCCCTTCGGCCGCCTGCTGTTCAGCCAGCATTTTATCGTACAAGCGCGCACGCAAAACCGCCATCGCTGCAATTTTGTTTTGGAGCTGCGATTTTTGATCTTGCGATTGTACTACTAAACCACTAGGAATATGTGTAATGCGCACTGCCGAGTCGGTAGTGTTAACGCACTGTCCACCAGGACCTCCAGCGCGATACACATCAATTCGTAGGTCGCTCGGATTAATTTCAACTTCCACTTCATCGGCCTCAGGAAGCACCGCAACCGTTGCCGTTGATGTATGAATGCGCCCCTGACTTTCTGTTTTAGGAACGCGCTGCACGCGGTGCACACCCGATTCAAATTTCATAACCGAATACACGTGGTCGCCTTTTACTTTGAACTGAATTTCTTTGTAGCCGCCTGCATCGCAGGGCGACACGTCCAAAAGCTCAATTTTCCAGTGCTTTTCCTGGGCAAAACGCTCGTACATCTTGAACAGATCGCCCGCAAAAATGCCCGCCTCATCGCCGCCCGCACCCGCGCGGATTTCAACGATAATGTCCTTTTCATCGGCCGGATCAACCGGAATAAGCATGAACTTGATGTCTTCTTCAATAGCAGGTAAACGCTGCTCGATGCGCGCAATTTCCTCTTGCGCAAACTCTTTCATATCGGGGTCAGAAAGCATCTCTTTTGCAGCTTTTAAGTCGTCTTCTGCCTGGATATACGAGCGCGCTTGCTCCACAAGCGGCCCTTGGTTTGCGTATTCTTTCGCAAGGCGGTTATATTCCTTTTGATCGGCAAGAACAGCCGGATCGCCCATTTTTTGCTGCAACTCTTCATACGCTGCAACAATTTTCTCCAATTTCGCGCGCATGCTTACTTCTTGCATATGCTTTTACCTCACTTAACCTGTAACACTCTATTAACGCAGAAC
>CAMPNZ010000039.1 GCA_946892075.1 uncultured Coriobacteriales bacterium | reverse complement strand
TACCTATGAGGCAATTCGGCAACGTGCTCGTGGCTTAAGCGCAGTTGAGCTTGTTGAGTGGGTAAACGAAGCCAAATATTTCATTAACGAAATGTTCATGGTTGACGATTTAGGTGCTCTTAAACGGGGTGGGCGCATTCCGGCGTCGGTGGCGTTTGCAGGCAGCAAGCTTGACGTAAAGCCGATGCTTGATATTGCGCTTGATGGAACGCTTTCGCTGGTTGGCGTGGCGCGCGGGCGCAAAAAAGGCATTCGCCAGATGGCAGATTTCTATAAGAAGCGCATCGAGCAAGTTCAAAACGAGCGTCATCGCGTGCTTATTGGGCACTCCGATTGTCAAAAAGATGTTGAGCGCTTGAAAGATGAGTTGCGCAAAATTGACGATGAACTTGCCTTTTTGGAATGTAATATTGGGCCTGTCATTGGCTCGCATGTAGGGCCTGGCATGTTGGCGCTGGTGTTTTGGGGTGTTGACAGTCGCGAAAACCTGTCGATATCTGAGCGTATTGCTCATAAAATCAAGCGCCAGTAGGGTGGCCCTAAGGCGCTTGCAAGGCGCTTGTAAGGCGCTCGCAAGGTGCTCGCAAGGTGTCAGCGCTATGCCGGTAATTTACCCATGACGCGCTAACATGCCCTCAGCAAGACGCCCGTACAATGAATACCTGTGTTTTATCGTTCGATGAAGTGTGCGTACTATGTTTCATTTTTCGCAATTAGATTCCTGCACCTTGTGCCCGCGCGCGTGCGGTGCTGCGCGCAATAAAGGCACAATCGGCTTTTGTGGAGCGGGAAAATCCTTGCGTCTTGCGCGTGCTGAGCTGCACTTTTGGGAAGAACCGCCCTTGTCGGGAACCGATGGCAGCGGTTGCATTTTCTTCTCGGGATGCCCCTTGCGCTGCTGCTATTGCCAAAACGCATCCATTGCGCTTGCGCAGTCAGGCATCGAAATTTCACTCGATCGCTTAGTTGCTATCTTTCTTGAGCTTGAACGAAAAGGTGCGCTGAATATCAATTGCGTTACGGGAACGCCGTATATTCCCCATGTGGTGTATGCGCGCAAACATGCACTTGAACAGGGATTTTCGCTGCCAGTTGTGTGGAATACGTCAAGTTATGAAACCGCTGATTCGCTGGCGCTGCTTGACGGCAGTGTTGATGTTTATCTGGCTGATTTCAAGTATGCGCAAGAAGAGCTCGCACGCAATTACTCGCGTGCTGCCGAGTATCCACGCGTGGCGCTTCGAGCCATTAAGCTAATGCAAGCCCAGGTAGGAGAGCCGACTTACGACACCTATCACCAGCAAAAACGCATGACGAAAGGCGTTATTGTGCGCCATTTGTTGTTGCCGGGGCATCTTGACGATTCGTTTAAGGCTGTGCGTTTGTTGTGGGATAGTTTTGGCAACTCTATTGCGTATTCGTTCATGAACCAATACACGTCGGTGCTTAAAAGCAAGGCCGAGCACCAAGATGCGCGTGCCTGCGCCGTTCTAAGAAAATATCCCCAGTTGGCGCAGCGTGTTCCTGCAGTTGATTACGAGCGCTTACTGAATTTTGCTGACGATTTAGGCATTGAGGAGTATTTCTGGCAAGATGGCGACCCGGTAAGCGAAAGTTTTATTCCGGCCTTTGATGGCACGGGCGTTTTGAGTGCTGCTGCACGGCCGTAAGAGCAGGTATTGCGCACATAAGCGATGCTCAAGGCGTGCTTATAGACGTTGTGGATGCTGTGGACGCTATGGATGTGTTGAAGCACGCGCAATTGCGCGGGATAAAAAGAAAGTGGTGCCAGCAGCAGGAATCGAACCCGCAACCTACTGATTACAAATCAGTTGCTCTACCGTTGAGCCATGCTGGCGCACACAACTTTGATATTGTACGATAAATTCCTGTATTTTGAAGCCACAATTTGCAATTTTTTTGCAGTCGTGTGCAAAGAACCATCAAAGAGCAATTCTCGGTGCGCGTCGCGAAAAGCGTGCGCGCATCTTGCACGCGTACCAAAGCCTTAAAAGCGCACGTCAACTACTTGTTTTCAGACTTTGCTCCATACTGTTCGTAATAAGCATCAATGCGTTGCTTCAGTTCGTCATCAATAACAACACGCCCCTGGCATGGCTTATTGTACAGTGTGTCTACTACTTCGCGCATTGTTACGATGCTTGCGGTGGGAAAGTGATAGCGCTGCGCCACCTCGTCAAGCGCACACAAGCTGCCGCCTTTGCCAACTTCCATGCGATTAAGCGATACCATAAGACCCACAACAGTAATGTTTGCAGCTTCGGTAAGCAGGGGATATGTTTCATCAATCGACTTTCCTGACGTTGTTACGTCTTCAACCATCACAATTTTTTCACCATCGCGCAAGCTAGCACCCAGGAACATACCGCCGTCGCCATGATCTTTCAACTCTTTGCGATTTGAACAATAGCGCACTTCTTTGCCGTACAGCTCGTATAAACCCATTGCCGTCACAACTGATAAAGGAATACCTTTATACGCAGGTCCAAACACTACGTCGAAGTCGAGCCCAAAGTTGTCATGAATGGCTTGCGCGTAAAAAAGCCCCAGTTCGTGAAGCTGTTCGCCCGTGTTATAGGCTCCTGCATTCATAAAAATAGGCGACTTGCGCCCGCTTTTGAGCGTGAAGTTGCCAAATTTCAGCACGTCACTTTTGACCATAAATTCAATGAACTGTTGTTTGTACTGCTGCATTATCTTGCTCCTTAGACCTTGGTGCGCCCGCATGTGTTGCGTAACGTTCAGGAACGCGTGTGTGCCGTGCAGGGCTTTGGCCCGTTGCGTCGTGAAGTTCCGCGCGCAAAGGCGCATTGTTTGCGCTATCGGCATTATACGGCATTATGAGTGCGCCGCGTGCGTGCAAACGCGCTCTTTGTGTGTGGAAGCGTAAAAGTGCCAAGCTGCGCGCTTGTGTCGTGCTTCGAGAGCGTCATAATGAAATGCAGCATTTGAAGTGCATCTGATGCGCGGGAACGTGTTCGCGATGACCAGCGGCAACACGTGGAGTGCATGAACGTGATACGCGGCAACGCGTTTGCGTGCTTGCGTTTGGATGGTGCACGTGTATGTTAATGTTGAAGGAGCAACCGAAGTACCCATGGTTGTTCTGCGGATATAAGCGTTACTGCGCGAAAAGGAGTATACGGCATGGATTATCAGCCTTTGAGCAATGCAAAATTTTCGCTTGCAGCGCAGTATAAAGAATTTTTCTGCGAATGCATCAACGCGCAGTGTGTGCATGTGCATCCGCTTGATACGTTTTACGCTGGTGAACGTGGCGCGCGTGGCGCTGGAGTTGGTGACGTGAGCACGAACCCCGCTGGCACGAACCCTGCTGGCGCTGAAGGTGCTGGCGCTGAAGGTGCTGCTGGTGTAAGCGACTTTTCCCAGCAAGGCGCCGCTGCTGGCACGTTATGCGCTCCTCACCAGCCCTTAAAGCGCTGTCGTATTGGCGTGTTCGATTCAGGTTTGGGCGGCATCAGCGTGTTGCGCAAGGCTATTACCCGTATTCCATCTGCCGATTTCCTTTTTTTTGGCGACTCTGCGTTTGCTCCGTACGGTTCAAAACCGTGCGCGTGGGTAAAAAAGCGCGCGTGCGAAATCATCGAAGCGTTTATCGAAGCGCAGGTAGATGCGGTTATTATTGCATGCAATACCGCCACGTCAGTTGCTATAAATTATGCGCGTGCAACGTATCCGTCACTTCCCTTGTTTGGTATTGAGCCCGCTTTGAAGCCTGCTGTTGAAACTTTGTGCGGCAAGCGCATCTTAGTGATGGCAACGCCTGTTACGCTTAAGCTTGATAGGTATCATGCGCTTAGCAAGAAATGGGCGCATTTGGCGCATATTACTCCTGTTGCGTGTGAAGGTTTGGCCGATCGCATCGAGCAAGGCAACTTCGAAGCAAGCGATTTTACGGCGCTTCTTAAGCGGCTGATAGGGGCATATGCTGGAAAGATTGATGGCGTTGTGCTGGGGTGCACACACTATCCGTTCATTAAAAAGCAAATTCGCGATGTGCTTGGCAACGTGGTGTTTTTCGATGGCTCGTTGGGAACAGCAAATTATGTGCATACGTGTTTGGTGCAAAAAGGACTCATTGACGACACGCCCGATATGTTTGCTACCAGCGCTTCTGCGTGTTCTTCCTTTAATGCTTACGATGAACGCTCCGCACAGGACACACTCGTGTCACACGTGCACGTTTCTGCGTCTGCAGTGTCAAAGCCAGCAGCGCCTTGCGCAGCGCCTCAGCACGCCGCCGCAACCACCGCGCACGCATCCGTTCCCGTGGCAACACATGCTGTATCGTCGCCGCTCGCAGCCGTTCCCGCTCCAGCAGCGCCGTATCAGCACGTCGTGAGCTTGCAAACATCGGATCCTCAGCCAGAGATGCTCAAACGCTACCAGCTGTTCCTTACATCCTACTTTGAGCAATAAGATTGCGAATGTGCCAGCTATGCTTATTGCATAGCAACCAAATAAGACCCGCAGTTTCGTACAGCAACACAAGAGCCGGCATCAAGATGCCCGAGTCCTCGATAATAAGCATCAACACAGCAGTTACCATAAGCGCGGTATACGCGCCTGTAAATTCGGGGTTTTCGTCCCAAAATTGCTGGTAAGCGCCCGGTTTTCCCCATCGCAAAAACGCAAGAAATGCAACGATTATCACAAATACGATACTCAAGAACGGCGAAAACGTGATGGTGTTCCACGATAAGCGCACAACATTTATAAACAGTGTTGCAAATACTTTCCATCCATCCGTCGTAAGCGCTTTCGTGCTGATACCCAAATGCGATTCACCATTGAGAAAGGTATCAAGCACAAACACGCACAGCGTTACAACAACGGCAATTACCATTGCAAGCAGCAAATGTTTCCACGTTACACGCATGCGGTTAAACATCGCCCACGCTACCAGCATGCCTACAATGCCCCACACCAAAACGCCAAAATTCGAGCCCCACCACGGAGCGGCGCACACCATGATAATAAACAGCGAGCCAAGAGGGAAAATAGCGCGACGATACAGTGTGTTGGCGCTGCTTGGCAGATGTTTAAGAATAAGGCCCGAAAACATAATCCATGAAGCAAACACCAAGCTTGCACCTTCGTTTCCTATGCCGTAGTAGCGCGTTGCATCAAGCGGCGAGTAACTTAAATAGCCTGTTACTGTCATCGGACCGCCCAGCAATTGATCGATAACCAGTATGCTAAAGGTAGCAGCAAGCATGAACAACAGCGAGTACGACCAGCGAAACACCAGCGCAATGATAATGCTGATAAAGCTAATTTCCATCACCACAAAGCCAAAAAAGTCGAAGCTAATTTCGGCTGTCGTAAACGAAGGAAGCTGCACGTGCATCACAAAGGTAGCAAGCGGTATAGCCAGCATGACAATCCACAATATGCGCGCAAGTGGTAATACATGTTTCAAGAAGTGCGGTTTATAGCGAATGTCAAGTGAAATAAGGGCGGCGCTTATCAGAAGCGTAAAAGCAAGCAAGCCGATGAACACCGAGATAAACCCTTGCTCCGATTCGTCGATTGAGCCGGCAACTGAGTCGTTTCGCGAAAGCATGGTGGTTCGCTGCAGTGCGCCATACGAGTTCGTGAACGGATAAATGCTTAAGTTTGCCGGGTTGCGTTGTTTTTCAACCAGCAAGGTGTCGATGGCAGCCGCTACGTTGCTTGAGGTAATAAGCCCGCTACGCCGTACCGTGCTAGAGCAAATAAGGCCGTTGTCGCCGCCATCAACCATAATAAGCATGCCATAACAGGGAAGTGTGTAGGTGCTTATTTTCGAAAGCGCAGGTGATGACGTTATAAGCAACGAGTCATTCGGCGCAAGACTTTCGTACAGCTGGCGTATAAAGCCTTCAATTTCTACCACCGACGTTGAATTGATGCGCCTATAGTGAAAGCGCGGATTTGCAAGTCGGTTGATGATGTCGATTTTCTTTTCAGAAATTACATTTGCAACCGCTGCTTTTCCGGCAAGCATCTGCAAAGTTGGCGTTTTGTCGTTGGTAATTTTACTCCACGCAAGGTGGGGCGCTACTACTAAAAACACTTCTCCTGTACCTGGCATAGCAGCATACGCTGCCTTTTCTTGATCGTTGAGCAAGCTTGGCTTCAGTTTATCGTGCGCGATAGGGCCTTTACCCTGACCTGCCCACGCTGTGCATCGCGTTGACGGAGTGTCCGTTAAAGTGCCTGATAACAGTGCAACAACGGGTTCGCCTGCACACAAGCACAGTGCAAGAACAACGATAAAACATGTTTTCAGTATGGTTTTCATGTTCGTCATTATACCAGCCAATTTCTCAAACGCGCGCGCAGGTAAGCACGTACACAGTGCCTACACCAGCTTGTTTTAAGCATTGCGCTGCCGCACAGGCTGTAGCACCTGTGGTAATAACGTCGTCCAGTATACATACCGAGCGAGGCAGCGCGCAATGCTGTTGCAAGGTAAAGGCGCGCGCGGCATTTAAGCTGCGTTCCGTTTGCGATAAGGTGCGCTGATCAGCATGCTTGGGGCGCTCAAAAAGCGGTACAAGAGGTATCGAACTTGCGCGTTCAAGCGCCGCGCCTATCTGGTGCATGTGGTCAAAACCGCGTCGTTTGAGTGCTTGCGCGCTTGCCGGAATGTAGGTAAAGGCATCGATAGTCCACTCCGGATGCATGCACTGATGCATAAAACGTGCAATGTAGTCAGATAAAGCCTGTTCACCTTTGTCTTTATACCCGCGAATAAGCGTGCCGCTGCTTGCCGAGAAACGCAGGGCGCTGGCTGCAGCATCAAAAGGCAACTCGGAAAGGTTGCGCTTGCGAAGCGTATACGAGTTGCATTCTGTGCACCATCGCAGACCAAAGGCACTGCCACAGCGTGGACACGCACTCCACCGATCAAGAAAGTCAAGGTGACGCTCGCAGCATTCGCATAGAACACTCCCTTCCTCTCCGCAGATAATGCAGCGCTTGGGCCATAAACTTTCTATCAGCGTAGCGCTTAGTGCCTGGATAAGCGTTTGTGGCGCTGCATTATGTGTGTTGTTCTTGTTCATGCAGACAGTATGGCAGGCAAAATACGCGAAAAAGCCGTCAATAACACGCCAATAACACGCGAAAAAGCCGCGAAAAAGCCGCGAAAAAGGCGCCAAAGCTTGCCCCTTTATTCCGCGCGGCATGTGCGTTCGCGTTCAACACTGCCATACAAGGTAGAAAAATGAAAAATGCTTAAAAGTGCATGCCCGCTAGCAAGAAATTTTTGCTACACTGTAATTGCTTTCCTTGGGTCTGTAGTTGCAAGCGCTTTTAGTAGTGCCGCATGCCAAGTAGGCATGTTCCGGTAGTTCACGTGGTGCTTTAGTCCATGGCAGACGCGGTCAAAAGGATCCACGTAATCGCTTTTGCGAGAGCATGGCGCGTTCTAGATATAAGTCGCATCGTTTGTTGATAGCAACATGGTGTTGCACAAGCGAGAGAGTTGGCGTGTAAGCAAAGCTCCAATGCGCGAGTGTGGGGTCAAAAACTAGGTCAGCTAGGGAAAGCGCCCACAACAAAATGCCAGATAAATATCGGGTACATGCAAGGCAAAAGCCGGTTAAATGCCAGGTGCTTGTTATATGAATTGCGTGCGGTTTAATAACGAGTCTTTGAAAAACTTAAAGGAGTACCAATGAAGTGCAGATGGCTGCGATATGTAAGTTTAGTAAGCGCGCTTTGTATTGCGGTAGTGTGTTCGGCGTGTGCGTCGTTCGATCACACACAATCGCACGACCCATCACGCAATCCTCCTGTTCAAATTCTTCCTGCTTCTTTAATTCAACCTGGTGTTTTAACAGTTGGTGTGAATGCGAAAACCGCTCCTTTAGCGGGAAGTGCAAGCAAAGATAATCATATTTGCGGCATTGATGTTGACCTTGCAAGCGCGCTTGCCGATCAGATGGGGCTTAAGGTGCGCCTTGTTGATATTGGAACCGATACGCAAGATTCGCTTGAGAAAAAGCGCGTTGACGTGGTGTTTGGCGTCGAGCAGCAGCGAGCTTCTTCGACGAAAGAGCAAACGCGCTTGTGGTACTCGGATGCTTATATTCCTTCTGGCGTGGCGCTTTTCGTACGCGATACGCAACGAACAGGGGAACGTGTTATTGCGGCCGATCGCGCTAAAAGTGTAACGCCGTCGCTTCCTTCGCCTACCAGCAAGCCTAAAATTGCAGCTCAAAGCAGCTCAAAAAGCGCATGGGCGGTTGAAAACGTGTTCGGCGATGCGTCGCTTGTAGCGCAACACACCTTGCAAAATGTGTTTGAACAACTGGAAGCAGGCCGTGTATCGTATGCAAGTTGCGATGTTCTGGCAGGACTTTATTTTTCGAAGCAGAACAATGCAGCGGTGAGTTTGCTTGCGTTTGTACAAAAACCGCACGGATATTGCATGGTGGCATCAACGCGCAACACCGGTTTGCAACAGGCGCTTAGCTTGGCGCTCAAAAACGTAAAAGCGCAAGGATACCTGCACGTCATCCAGCAAAAATGGCTTGGGTGCACGATTGATGCGTCTAAGATTGCAAGCGTTGCATCGTCTCAAAGTTCTTTGCAGCAAAGCTCATCAGCGCAAGGCACCTTAAGCCAAAGCGTTTCTGGTCAAAGCGTTGTTGGTCAAAATGCATTAGCTCAGAGCACTTCAACTCAGAACACCTCAAGCCAGAGTGCTTCAAGCCAAAACTCTTCCAACCAAAACGCTTCTGGCCGCTCGTCATCAACGCAAAGTTCATCACGTCAGGGTGCTTCAAGCAACGCATCTTCCGCCCAGGGCTCTGCAAACCGTACATCTCATGCCACTGCGCGTTAGGTAGCGTGCCGTACCGATCGTTAGGTAGCGTACCGTACGGAGTGTGTTTTCATGCCACCGTGCCTCTTCAGCACCTTGCATAACGATGCGCACCGTTTTGCGTTTTAAGGGGGAAGAATCTTACGTGCTTTCGCGCTTTGCGTTCCCTACGCGCGCTTGCGGCCGCGGCAAAGCGACAAAAACAGCGTTTGACACGGCTTTACGAGCAGCTTGTCAATAACAATCCCCAGCACAAAACTTCCGATAAGCGTAATGAGCGTAAACGGAATGAAAATAAAAAAGGAGTTTGGCTGCTCTAACTGTGGAAATGCGCGTAAGAGTTCGTGTTCAATTGGCATATGAATAAGGTAGATATAAATAACGTAAGGCGCTACAAACTCTATTGGTTTTCGTATAACCACAAAGAAGCGCGATACGTTTTTCAGCAGGAAAAACATGCACAGCACCAGCGCAATAAACATGGGAGAATTATCGTTAAGCTGCTCGGTATGTGCGGTGTAGTTGCAGATAACGCACGCTATCAGCGCAGCTAAACCGCATAGGTACAGCACGCGGCGCGCGCGTTTGTTCTCGAAATAGCGCTCGACGCTTGGCCCAATGCAAAATAAGAAGAAATATGACACGTAGTGTCCGGGGAAAATCCACGTCCACTCGAATGGGAGTGTTGTATTAGATGACACAAAATGTATCGCAAGCCACAGAATGACCAGCGCAAACAGCCAGTTCATTTTATCGCGTTCCAGCTGTTTGAACGCAGGAGCTAAAAACGGCGCAGCAAAAATAAGCGGGATAAGCGTAAACATAAACCAGTACTCTGAATGGCTAAGTTCGGCAAGCAATCCAACCACAAATATTTTTGCCACATGAGCAGGAGTTTCGTAGTCGGGAAACATGTTGAACAGCGTGCGCAGAAACGCAAGTATCACAAAGGGTATAAGCAAGCCCGCCACTTTTTTCATGTAAAACGTACTAATGTGTTCATCAGCTTGACGTGTCAGTGCAAATTTGCCCGCCAGTAAGAAAAACAGACCGTTGCACGTAAAAAGAATATTGCGCATTGTGTAGGTGTATGCCCATTGAACAGGTGTTGTAGCAATATACGTAAGGCAGCTTGCATGAATAGCAAGTACAAAACAGATTGCTATAAAGCGCATGAAGTCGTAATCGAATATGCGCTGTTTATGTTGCATAGTATGAGCAGCTTGTGTACGAGGCATAACGCTTTTCCCTTAGTTCTGCAGTGTCATTGGTTTTTCTTTAGTTCTGCGGCGCAATAAGTGTATGCACGTCAAAGTGTTTTTTGCTATTCTCAAGGAGCTTGCTTGACGTAAACGTGCACGTTGCATTATGTGTTGCAATTTCCGCCAGCGCACGCGCAGCAGCGTGCAGCATTTCACGCGTTGTGTCCATTATTTCGCCACGATACTGTGTGCGTATCGTAGCTGGTTTATGTTGGAAGAACAGCGCATCGTGCCTGCATATAATTTGCCGCGCTTTTTCGGGCGCATCGATGCCTGCCACGCTGCTTACGATAAAGCCCTCAAGTGCCTCGCTGCTTGCCTGATACGATGCAAGCCACGCGGCTGATGCCTTAAAATGATCAAGCGTCTGGTCGAGGTGCGGATCACGAAACGAGTAAAAGTTCATGAATCCTGGCGCTGATACGCTCAGTCCCACACCGTACGCTCCGCCTTTTACGCGAACTTCGTTCCAAAGATAGTCAAGTGTCAGCGCACGCGAAACAACGCTCCACGTTCCCGTGTAGGGAAGCTGCAGTAAGCGCAAGTCGTAACCTTGGCCGGCATAGCATACATTACCTGGGATAATGAACGCTTCTTGCTTGATTTGTGGCTGAGGAATAACCATGCGCTGCGTTTGAACGGCGCGCTTTTGGGCACCCGCAATCACATTGTGGCGCGAGTCGGATTGGACAAACGGGTTAGCGTATTCAAGCTTGTTCAGCTGGGGCTGAGTTGCCCAGAACGCATCGTATTGCGCATCGCTTCCTGCAAACGATATCGTGCAATTTTCATCGCAGAACAGCGCGCGTGTTAGCGTATATAAACGTTGCACAAGCTGGTCTTTTTCGTCGTCAAAGCGCTGCAAAAGCGCGCACAAACTGCGGTAATAGTCTACGCCGCCCAAGGCTTCGTTTGCTACGCCTTCCTGCGAATAATACGAGCGGCAACGTGCCATGGCACAGCTGTGGCCAGATTCAACAAAAAGCTGCTCCATCTGCAGTTTTTTCTGCTCAAGGATAGCTTTAATGCGCGCTGTGTCCTCAAATTTAGTTTCAAGAATAACTTCATTTACTAAGCTGGTAAGCGACGGCGCAAATTCTTCCAGCGCACTTGCACTTACCGTAAACATAATACGCGGTGCCAAAAGAGCGCTTGCTTTGCCCGCTCCCGCGCCTTCCGCCTGCGTGGTGGCTTCGTGTTTTGCGCTTTCGCCGTGTTGTGCGGCATCTGCGCCTGGCTCGCTTGCGCCGTTCTGTTTCGCAGCGTTGCCACGTTCCCCCTGTTCAGAAACGTACTGCGCGTAAACAACCGGATAGAACGACAAGTTGCCCAAATAGTGCTGCACCAGCGTGTCAATTTGCGCGGCGCTATGGCGCTGCGTGTCAAGTTTCCCCATAACAAGTGCCAAAATTGACAGGTAGGGAAGGTCGTCAAAGTGCAAATGACACGCATCAAAATGGCGATACACGTACGTTATGCCGTGTGTTTCCAAAACGTGGCGGATGGTGGGAAGCGGCGCATCTTCGAGAAACTCAAACGGCGCTTCTGCGTGCGCGCTTTCAATATCACGCGTTCCCAATCGAGGCAAGCGCGCTTTGTCTTCGGCGCTATCTTCCTGTGTTTGCATCACGCGCAACTGTTCTTCTTGCTTCACAAGCTGCATTTTTTCGTCGGCCGACAGCGCAGCTTTCGTGCGCTCAAATGCGGCGTCGTCGCTTCCGTAGCTTTCTTCACCTGGCTTTACGATAGCCAGCGCAGAGTGGTTATTCTCCAAAAACAGCTCGCGTGCAAGTGTTGTGAAATAGCTGCCGTGCGCTTGAGCATGCAATTCTTTGAAGATGTCTTCGTACTTGAGGTACTCATAGGCCAGCGCATCGTCGTAAAGCCACGTATTGAACACATTCATGGCATATACCACGCCATCGGCACAGCCAAAATTGCGCTCGCGCATAATAAACTCGCAGTGCGCCAGCGCCGCTTCTATAAGAGCGCTGTCGATGCCTGCCTCAAGAACAGCACAAACGTGCTTTTTGAGCTGCGCATAGAACTCATCGGGGCACAAATTGCCAATGCCTTTCGCTTCTACGACGGCATAAGGCTGCGCGATAGCGTCAACCACCGAAACGTCAATTTCACTGGCAACATGCGCATCAAGCAGCGCGCGTTTCAGAGGCGCTTCATTCGATCCAAACAGCGCGTCAAGCAAAATTTCCGTTGCAAGAACGCGTTTGTGATCGCTAAACTTTCCTATCAAGAACGCACCACCAATAACCGATTTATCAGGCGTTATGTCGCCATAGCGCACGATGTTACGCTGAATAGTAGGTGCCTGAAATTCAATGCTGCGCGGCGTGTATGCAGGCAGTTTGGCGTGCGCACGTTCTTGCGCTCGCTTGCGTTCTTCATCGTGAACAGGCGCAAAATACGTGTCGTTGATAAAGGCAAGCACGTCGTTTATGTGTACATTGCCATAGATAATCGAATAGCTATTCGCCAGTTGATAGTGCGCTGCGTGGTTATCAAGGAACTCCTTATAGCTGAGCTGCGGAATGTCGCGCGGCGTGCCACCCGACTCAAAGCGGTAACACGTGTCTGGGAACA
>CAMPNZ010000038.1 GCA_946892075.1 uncultured Coriobacteriales bacterium | reverse complement strand
TGTCTACCGGCGTTTCCTTCGTGCCAACTAATACTACCTGGTCAACAGCGTCAATATGCTTACCACGAACCGATTCAATGGTACCTGTTAAGCCTTTGTTGGCGTCAACTTCGTAGGTGGTAATTTTTGTGTCTGACCCGTCTTTGCCAGGCATTTGTACGCGCGTTGTACCTTTTGGAAGCGTTGCATCGTTTTTCGTTATTGTTTTGAACTTAACAGGCGTTGTTTCGGTTTTGACGTTGCCAACTTTGGCTAAGCCATTGCCTTCAATGCGTGGTTTGTCGTACTTATACGTTTTCTTTACTGCCTTTGGCTGTGGTTGGCTTACAACTTTTGTTGTCTTATATGGAAGCGTTGAGTCTGCTTCGTATTTCATTGTACCCGCACCAAGATCCTCTACCGTTGGTACATTAAAATCTAAGCTTATCTTTGCAGAGTAGTTGCCATCAAGCCCATTAATGTTGGGTTTATCTCGAAATGTAAAATCTATTGTGTTGTTACAAGCGTAATAAGGAAGTTGCTCGTTTAGAATGAATTTGTTTCCTTCATAGTGGCCTTTAACTTGTATATTACGCTTTGATTCATCATCATAGCTTTGTGGTTGACCGAGCGTTATACCTTTGAGTGACTTAAGTGGTAATGTCGTTTCTATCTGTTCAGATTCAACATTTACATATTGTCCAGAAAGGTTAAGCTTTTGTAAATGTGGCAAGTTTATACCTTTAAATATGGCTGGCTCAATAAGGCAATTATAGCTCATATCAAGTTCTTCAAGGGCCGTAAGATTTTTGATAACCTGAAAATCTTGTGCGCCATTATGTGTAGTAATACCTGACATAGTAAGCTTTTTCAGCTTTGTTAAATTTTGTAGTGCAGAGAGTCCATCTTTTACAAGAGAAAAATCGTCATCACTGATATCAAGTTCGGTAAGATTTGTTAGCTCATTCAACGTTGAAAGATCTTTGAATACGTATTTGTCGCCATCGTCGGCATCGTTATCGTCGGCATCATCATCGTCGGCATCGTAATCATAATTATCTTTAACATTGTTGTTCATGTAAAGAAGTTCTAGCTTTCTTGAATTCTTCAGTGGTGAAATGTCATAAACTGCATTGCCATTAATATCAAGCTCACGTAAATTCGTTAAGTTACTGAGCGCAGACAAGCTGGTAATGTGGTTGTTTTCCATATAAAGGTCTCTTAAATTTGTCATACCTTTCAGCGGAGATAGATCAAGCTTAACATCTGATTGGTCGTTTACCTCATGCATAAAAAGTGTTTCAAGACTCGTTAAGTTACTGAGCGCAGACAAGCTGGTAATTGGATTTTTTGCAATAGTAAGCCATTTCAGATTTGTTAAAGCTTTCAGTGGTGTGATGTCTGAAATCGAACATTCATAAATAAAAAGCTTTTTAAGATTTGTTAATTTGCTCAGTGTAGATACTTGCAAGTCAGGATTGTTTGAAAGATCAAGTGTCGTGAGGTTCTTTACCTTAGCTAGTGCGGATGCATCTTTAATACTACTGTAACTGAGATCAAGATCTGTTATATTCGTTAAGTCTTTCAGCGTAGATAAGTCTAGCTCAGGATTCTGCCAAAGATGAAGTTTAGTGAGGTTCTTTACCTTAGCTAGTGCGGATGCATCTTTAATTTTAGCGCGATAGAGGAAAAGATCTTTTAGATTCGTTAATCCTTCCAGCGTAGATAAGTCTAGTTCAGTATTATCTGAAAGATTAAGTGTCGTGAGGTTCTTTAAGCTTGCTAGTGCTGATGCATTTTTAATATTACTATCCCTGAGATCAAGATCTTTTAGATTCGTTAAGCCTTTCAGTGTAGATAAGTCTAGTTTAAAATTCTGCGAAAGATCAAGTGTAGTGAGCTTCTTTAAGCTTGCTAGTACTGATGCGTCTTTGATTTTATTCTCAATGAGATTAAGATTTTTTAGATTCGTTAAGCCTTTTAGTGTAGATAAGTCTAGTTCAGAATTTTGTGAAAGATCAAGTGTAGTGAGGTTCTTTAAGCTTGCTAGTACTGATGCATCTTTGATGTAATTGGCGCTAAGATCAAGTGTAGTGAGGTTCTTTAAGCTTGCTAGTACTGATGCATCTTTGATTTCATTGGCACCAAGATTAAGTGTAGTGAGCTTCGTTAATCCTTGCAATGGGAAAATATCGCTGAAGTCATTGTCGTAAAGGTTAAGATTTGTTAGGTTCTTGAAGTGCTCCATCCCTGATAAATCTTTGATTTTTTTATTTTCATAGGGTTGGTATCTTACTGTCGCTTCTGTGAGCTTTAAGGCTTCAGCCGTTGTAATGTCTGTTGCATTTTCTTTAATGAGCTTTTGTTCTTTCATGACGCTCAGCAATCGAGCTTTCAAAAGTGGATCTTTGAAATCAATCTTTTTATCCTCGTGAGCGCTTGCTCCCGTATCATGCGTTGCGGGGGAAGAGGGTGTTGCACCAGATGCTGTACCTGATACCGCACGAAGTGCCTGTGCTGGCGATGCTGCAGGTGTTTGTACAGATGGTGTGGCAGATGGTGTGGCAGGTTTTACTGCAGGTGGGTTAGTAGGTTTCTGTGCAGCCTTTGCGGTCGATGAGGATGCAGGGCTTGCGTATGCCTGTTGCGGCGCCGATGCCGCAACAGCTCCCATGGCTGTTGTGCACATTCCTACGCTTAACATTACCGACAAAACGGCATTTGCTTTATTGCTTTGCTTCATGAGGAATTCTCCCATACCATATCCATGAGGCGTATTTGTCAATTAAAGTAGGGATTTATAGATAATCCTTGCATGGCAAAAATGCCCTGATTAAATAACTATAACGAGGAAAAATTATAATACAGGAGCTTTTTTCTTACAATAGAGCGCAGTCTAAAAACTTCTAGAATTATTTACCGTATTCATAAAAGCATTTATACAGCGGCCAGAGCGGCGCATGTCACTGCACTACCTGCTTCCGCATTGTCCTGGCGCCGCACTGGTGCCGCACTGGCGCAGATGGGTGGCGTTCTGTCTTTCACGCACACTGGCGTTCCACCGCCTGTGCACCAGCACCCAGTTCGGCTGCGTTCCCCGCTTGTACCATTGCACTTTACGGGTGCAGGCATACGTTATAAATGGGTGGGCTGTTTAGAATTATGCAGCTCATTTGTGTATAGTCTACCGCAAAACGTGCTGCTCGTTCACACAGAAAACTCCCGCGCGATACCTCAAGAAAAAAAGTTTGAAAAAGGGCTTGCAAAGCAAATTTCATTGTGTATAATTCCTAGCTATAAATTCTTTGACGAGAATACGACGTTTCGATTACTGTGTTACAGCGAGTCGGGTATGGTGAAAGCCGACAGAGCAAGTGCGAATCGTTATCATCTCTGAGAAGCGAGACTGAAAGCTCATCTGGGGTCGCATAGTTCTTCCTAGGATGAACGCGAACAGCATCAGCAAGTAGGTGTCGCCGGGATTCCCCGTTAGGAAAAGCGCATGTTGGTGCGTAAAGTGTCGTTCACACCGTATTTACTATTGACGGCTCGTGAGCGGAATAAGGGTGGTACCGCGGATAATGTTTATTCGTCCCTCGTAATCCTATTCAGATTACGGGGGATTTTTTATTGCCTTGTGTTTACGTGCGCGAACGTAGTAAAAAATCCCAAACTTGTTTCGTTGCAAAGGGCTACGAACAATATCGTAAAGAAAGGGTGTGTTATGAAAACACTGCATGTGCTCGGAAAAGGAAGTAAAGTATTAGCGAATTTTTCGTCCATTTTCGTTATTGCTATTGCCGTAGCCACTTTGCTGGTTCCCTCGCTTATGAGCTGGGTAAACACACGTTTGTTTACCGACTTTTTGGGGAACGGCTTTTCGTGGCAGTCGCTTATCATCGGCTTTATCATGTTCTGCATGGGTCTGACGCTTTCAAAAAACGACTTCAAAGTGCTTGCTCAAAGGCCGTTTGACATCTGCGTTGGCGCCGTTGCGCAGTATTTGATCATGCCGCTTTCGGCGTTGGCGCTGTGCAAAGCGCTGCATTTGCCCGACGCGCTTGCCATTGGTTTGATGCTGGTAGGCTGTTGCCCGGGCGGCGTTTCGTCGAACATCATGAGCTATTTGTGCAGGGGAGACGTTGCGTTTTCGGTTGGCATGACCACGGTTTCAACCTTGCTTGCGCCTTTCGTTACGCCGTTTTTGATGACGCTTATGGCAAGCGGCGTCAGCATCCAGTTAAAGCCCGTTCCCATGTTTTTGTCGATTGTCGAAACGGTTATCGTGCCTGTTGTGGTTGGCTTTTTGATCAATTTCAAGTACGAGAACAATAAAACGTATCAAGAAGTGCGCGCGTGTATGCCAGGTGTTGCTGTTGTGGGTTTGGCGTGCGTTGTTGGTGGTGTTACCGCATCACAAGGCCACGCGTTTGTGGCGTCGGGCGCCTTTGTGTTCCTTGCGGTGTTTTTGCACAACGCGGTGGGCTATGCGCTTGGATACCTCGCCGGCGTGCTGACGCGCATGTCAAGTGCCAAAAAGCGCACCGTGTCGCTTGAGGTTGGCATGCAGAACGCGGGGCTTGCAACCACGATGGCAACCAGCAATCCGCAGTTGTCGCTGTTGCCCGAAGCGGCTGTTATCTGCGCGGTTTCGTGCGTGTGGCACTCCATCTCGGGAACATTGCTTGCGGGCGCGTTTGCGCAGTGGGATGAGTATCAACAGCGCCGTGCTGCGAAAAAAGTTGTTGTTGAAAAGGACGTTCCTTCAGTAGCGTAGCGGCGCGCGTTTTTAAGCGATTCGCTGGAACATTCGCAACGAAGTTGTGCGCGTTCCTGAAACGTTCTTATAAAAGAGTATCATGCTTACGCGTGGTGCTCTTTTTATTTTGCTGTGCTATAATATTTTACACAATTAAATATATAGGCGATGTTTCGCACATGAATCATCGTTCACGTTATAATGGATACCAACAACAAGAAAGGACTTGCGATGGACTTGAAAGAACATGCCCGTGAACAGGCGCTTAAAGCAATGAACTTCCGTTACGCTGCGCGCGAATATGACGGTACAAAAAAAGTAGACTCGAACGATTTGCATACTGTTTTGGAAGCAGGGCGCTTGTCACCTTCGTCGTTTGGCTTTGAGCCGTGGAAGTTTTTGGTGCTTGATGTTACTGATGGCGCATCTGACAAGGCAAAACAGCTTAAAGAGCAGCTGGCGCCTTATTTGTGGGGCGCGAAAGGCGTGCTTGCTAATGGCAGCTATCTGATTATTATCCTTGGCAGAAAAAACGTGCGCTACGACTCGGCGTATATCGAGCACATGATGCGCGATATTCAGCAACTACCTGCAGAAATTGCCGAATCACGCAGGAGCGCCTTGGAGAATTTCCAGAAGAACGATTGCCATACGGCCGATAATCCGGAAGCGCTGTTCGATTGGTCGGCGCGTCAGTGCTATATCGCGCTGGCGAATATGATGACAACGGCTGCGTTTTTGCGTTTATCGACATTGCCAGTTGAGGGTTTTGACCAGGGAAATGTTGCGCGTGTGCTAGCGGATGGCGGTTATTTAGGAACCAATGGCACAGAGTTCGGCGTTGCAGTTATGATGGGCATTGGTTATGGCAAGCCTGCGAAGCACACCAAAACGCGTCAACCGATGTGTGATATTGTGCAGATGGTGTAAGCGCTTTCAATCGCTTTCCCTTGCCCAGAAATCGTTAAGCGCTTTCGTTCACGCTTGATAACCTGTTCACCCAAAACTCATGCGCGAACAGGCATTGTAATAAACTACCCGAGCATGCATTACGCATAACTCGGGTAGTGTCATGTTGGTGCTTGTAGCGCTGGTACCCCTGATAGTGCGATTGTGACTCAAGCTGCCTTCACAAAGCCAGCGCGTTTACGCCGCTAAATCGTACTTCTTGAAGGAACATCCAATTTTTGCCAAGTCGGCTGAAATGGGCTTACCAACAAAGAAGCTGGTAATTTCATCGAGTTTCTTCGTGGGGTCGATATCGCCAAATGCTTCAGGATATGCGCAATGGCCCACTTGGTAGCAATTTGCAATGGCAAGCTCGGTATTTGTGCCATAAAAACGATAGGATACCAGCGAAAATACCTGTTTGTTTTGTACTGCTTTAAGATTTTTGAAGTAGCCGGGGTTTTGCTGAATGTCTTTTTCTACCATCTTGAAGTTATTACTTTCAACAAAGATATAATCAGGTTGATCAGCGGATACTTTCTCCAAGTCGATGTCATAGGGTCCTTTTTTGTCATTGATGTCGGCAATATTTTTGAGCTTTAAGATGGCAAAAGGAGGAAATCCTGCTTCGGTGCCAGCAAAACCGTGTGCACCGCGGTAACTAATAGCTGCAGCAAAGGCTGTTTTGCTTGGTACATTTTTTACTCGTTCTTGCAAGTCAGACTGCGCTTTCTTCATGTAATCAATGACTTCTTGTGCTCGTTTTTCTTTATTAAGAATTTTCCCCATAAGTGTTAAGTTTTTATAAAATGTTTCATCAAATAAGTCACGCGCAAACGTAAGGCAAACAACAGGAACGCCTGTGCGCTGCTGGAGTGTTTCGGCACGTTCCTTATCGAGTGTTGAGAAGATAATTTCAGGAGCAAGATCAGCAATAGCTTCTTCATTTGGTTTAATACCGTTTTTGCCACCTTCGCCAATAACAGGCAAGTTAGCAAACTTATCGTGAAACACGTGGCGATAGACGCAACCAACCATATCTTGCTTCTCTGCTGCCTCAACCCCAACAACACTATCCTGCGCTTGTAAATAGCAAATTGATCTTAGTGTTGAGCCAATACCAATTATTTTTTTAGGATGCGCAGGTAAGCTTAATTCACGCCCCGCCATATCAACAATCTGCACCTTATCTGCGCTTTTTGCTGCATCGCCTTGCGATTGGCTGCTGTTTTGCCCCGCCGAGCACGAACACAGCGCGCATGCCAGCATCGCCACAAACAGCGCAAGCGCACCACGGCGTGTAAGATAGCTGCTCCATCTCTTCTTGATTGTACGTTCCTGATTACGTGTTTGCATGGGTCCACCTTTCTTTTTGCTTTCTCGTTGTTATGCTGTTTCTCCAGTAAAATTGCAATGTTGCATGCTCCAAGCCATCATCACAATTTCACTTTTGATCGTTTCAGTAACGCTGCCATTTTCACTGTGCGCGTGAAGATACGCGCGAACAGCCTCTTTGTGCTGTTCAGAGGTGTTATTGGCAAGCTGCAAATCGATATAGAACGTAAGCGCTTCCTCCAGCGTGCGCGTTGTATTCCAAACGGCAGGGTAGTGGCTTACCAACGGCGTTATGCCTGCATTCCACAAAATAAGGAACTGCGCCGGAATGCTTACGTCGTTTTGATGCTTCTGACCAGGAGAGATAAGCTGCGCTATGCCGTCGGCAATACTGTCGCTGCGCCGCGTGGGACGTGCGGTAAAGCCGAAGCGTTTTGTAAGCGCAAGCATTTTTCTGAAGCCTTCGCCATCGCGCATAGCGGGCGTCATGTGGGCAATTACCACGTCAAAGCGCTCGGTAAACGCGTGGGCAAGAAAGTCGTCATGGATAAACTGTACGTTTTCAATTCCAAGTTCTTCTTTGCGATCGTTTGCGGCTTCAATCATTTTGCTTGAAATATCAATGCCTACAACGTGTTTTGCGCGTTTTGCAAGCGCGAAAGAATAAATGCCCGAACCGCATCCAATGTCAAGAACGCTGCTGGTACTATTGATAGCATGATGCTTGGCAATAAGCTGGAGGAATTCATCATCTTCCCAGGTGGGAATAGGAAGCGTCCGCCAGAAATCAGCTGCTTTATCCCACGTTTCAGCGCGGCGATAGCCATTCATAACGGATGGCGGCGCTGTCCACGCATCAAGAATGTGCTTTGGTGATGCAACAAGTGCTTGCTGTATGCTTGATGTAGAATCCATACCATCTCCTTCGTGTTTCGTTTCGTTCTTTACCTTTTGTATATCGTTTCGTTCTTTGTTCAACCAGCGCTTATGTACGCTGCGTTTATCACAACCTGCGCTTCCCCAACCAGCGCTTATGTGTTTTCTTCGCCCGTTAACAGCGGATAGCAAAACGTCAGCGTGTCGTGCTGTATAAGCGTAAAGTTGATGTCGTATGTTTCTTTAAGCGCAGCTGGCGTAATAATTGATAGGTCGCCAAAGTCGACGATATGCCCATCGTGCATCAGCAAAAACTGATCGCAAAACCGCAATGCAAGGTTAATGTCGTGAATAACCATGACGCTGGTTAGGTGCTTGGTTAGTGTTTCGCTGCGAATAAGCTCAAGAATTTCAACCTGATTTTTGGGGTCAAGTGCGCTGGTAGGCTCGTCAAGTAGCAGAATGGACGCTTCTTGCGTAAGTGCGCGTGCAATTTGAACTTTCTGCATTTCGCCGCCCGACAAATGCGCGCACGGCGTATGGAGATACCGATCAAGGTTCACTTGCTTTATGGCACTGAGGGCAATGGCGTGATCGTTTTCGCTGCTTCCCCAGGTAATATAGGGTTTGCGTCCAAGAAAAACCTGGTCGTAAACGCTTAGGTGCGTGGGTTTTTGGCGCTGTGTTACCAGTGCTATATAGCGTGCGCGCTCAAGGGTGCTTAAACTGCTGATGTGCATATCATTGAGCAACACCTCACCTGACGTGGGCTGACGGTAGGCGCCCAAAATGCTCAGCAGCGTCGATTTGCCTGCTCCGTTGTTCCCTAAAATGGCCGTTACGCAGCCTTTCTTAAAGGCAAGCGATATATCATTCAGCACCGTTTTTTCGTGTTTGCCGTATGCAAAGGAAATATCCGCGCATGAAAGCGTTGCATCGTTCATTCTTTTACTCCCTTATACAGAAGGTACAAAAACAGCGGTGCACCTAAAAACGAGGTAATGGCGCCAATGGGCAAAATGATAGGGGAGATAATCATGCGCGCAGCAATGTCGCTTGCAAGCATAAGCGCACTTCCAAGAATGGCTGATGCAGGAAGCAAAAAGCAGTAGTTGCAGCCTACGAGTTTGCGCGCAATGTGAGGCGCAATAAGGCCGATGAAGTTGATAAGCCCTACAAATGCTACAATGCACGCCGCGCACAGCGACGCTATAAAAACCGTGTTCAAACGCAGCTTTTTGACGGATACGCCCAGGCTTTTTGCCGTCAGTGCGCCATTTTGCAGCGCGTTATAGTTCCAGCGATTTTTAAGAAAGTAGATGATAGAAACGATGGCAACTAGTGCCATTATTTTAATGTGAAGCCAGGTAGCGCGCCCTAAATCGCCAAAGTGCCAAAAAATTACTTTTGCAAGGTCGATGTCGTTTGCAAAGTACTGAAAGAGTGTTGAAGCGCCTGCCCACAGTGCCGAAAGTGCAACGCCCACTAAAATGATGCTTTCGGGGCGGTCGATGCCCAGTTTTGAAAACAGCAACACCACAACGCTTGACGACATTGCGCCAATGAATGCGCACAGCGCAACAAGGCTTAGGCTTACTTCCGGCGCAAAAGGCATAAGCCATGGCGCGATTGCTAAAATGCCTGCTGTTGCGCCAAACGCTGCACCTTGTGAAATACCGATAGTTGACGAGGATGCCAAAGGGTTTTCCAGTACACTTTGAAGTGCTGCGCCCGCAATGGCAAGTCCTGCGCCCGAAACCACCGCGCTCATGGCGCGCGGCATGCGGATAGCTTGCACCGAGTTCACGCTTTGAGCTGTGCCAATGCCGAATAAGGCTTGAATTTTTTCGAGAGGCTTAAAGCCGCTTACGCCGCATGAAATTTCAACAAGAATAAGCACAAGCGTAAGAATGAACAGCGCAACGATGATGATGGTATAGCTGCGAGTTTTGTTTTTCTGCAGATGAGATAACGACTCGCTCGATAGGTTTGCAGGTAGTGCACGTTCTGCCTGTTTTGGCATACCACACATCCTCTCTCGGTTTTGGCGGACGACCTTGCGCGTTTGTCGCGCTTGGGGCACAGGGCACGCGGGGTGCGCTTCTATCTGCGCCTTCCACTTAAAACAAATTTACCAATTTACAAAACGAAGCTATAAATATATTAAAAATACTTATAGCTTGGCTTTAGGTATAAAAAGTGGGCACATACCAATCCGGGAGTTTTTGGTACGTGCCCTTTATCTCAAAACGAGTTGAAGTAGGTTAGGTCGTAAGTCATACATGCTTTGAGTGTTAACTTCTTGTTCGCAGAGTTGAGTGCTGCAGAAATTGGAAGGGTTACAGAACTACCTGCGAACGTTGCTGCCCACAAAGCATATGATAAACAAAAGGGGTGTGTTTGTTTATTTACGCTTCCACTCGTTGAGATTACAAATTACCGGCCAACCGTGACCGTGCGGATGCAAAGGCTGCTCAGGAATGTCCAGGTCGTCCTTGACGTAGTACGTGTGATCAATGGTAACCAACCAAATGTATGGCAAGTCGCCCTTTTCACTTTCAGGACCAGTGGTGCCATCCCACTGAACTTTCTTCCACGCCTCAAGTGCTTTTTCGTGAGAAGGTGCAGCCAACGCCTCTTCAATATGCTTATCTACCGTTGGGTTTGAATAACGAGAGTCGTTAATAGCGCCTTTCGAGCCATAGTAACCAATGATGTCGCCCGATGGATCGTAGTCGCCCGTACCCCAACATGTAGGAATAATGCGAGCTTGTTCGCGTCCTTGTTTCCAAGGAACAGCCTTCGCATTAATGCGGATGCCAAGCTTTTTTGCCTGCTCAGACAAGCCAACAGCAATGTCGTAGCGCTGCATGTCGTCGCTGCGTCCTGTGATGTTGAACTCGCACAGCTTGCCGTCTTTTTCGCGAACGCCTTGCGCATTCAGCTTCCAACCAGCGTCATCGAGAATTTTCTTTGCTTCCTCAACGCGACCATCTTTGAACTCCGACTGCGGGTTCGCCCACGGAAGTTTATGCAGTAAGGCTGTATGAGGCGTGCCGATGCCGTTAATGGATGATTGGATAAGCTCCGAGCGGCTAATACCAATATTCAGCGCCAAACGAACAGCTCTATCAGCCGTTACTGCATTTCCGCGCTCTTTGCCGTCTACTTCTTTGGGTGCAAAGGTTGGCAAGTTAAATCCACGTGTATCGATAGTGGGGAATTTCACAAGGTGCATGCCTTCTACTTTTTCTTTTGTATATTCAGGCTGAACCATAACAACATCCATCGTACCCGATTGAGCGTGGGCAAGCGCAGCTTCACCATTTAAGAACACAAGCGTAATTCGCTTGAAAGTAGATTTTGTACCGTAGTAATACTCGTTAGGCGCAATAATAAGCTGCTGGCCTTTGTCGTATTGAACGAGCTTGAAAGGACCAGTTCCAACAGGCTTAATGCGGTAGTTTTGCGCATCATAGCTTTTCTTCGGAACAATGCACAGCTTTGCGGTGCGCGCAACAAAGCTTGAGTCGCGCTTCTTCAGCTTGAACTCGACCGTGCTTTCATCAAGCGCTTTTGCATCGGCAAGCGCCTTGAAGTCGATATGGCCGGCGCCATTATCGCGAATGGTCAGATAAGAAAACACCACGTCATCGGCGGTAAAGGGAGTGCCGTCGCTAAACTTGATGCCTTTTTTCAGCTTGTAGGTGTACGTAAGACCGTCATCGGACATCTTGTAGCTTTCTGCCAAATCGGGAACGGGTTTTCCTTCTTTGTTGAACGCCAGCAAGCGCGACTGGAACAGGCTGTACATGCCGTTTGTTCCCCAATAGGTGGTAAGAGGATCAAAACCATCTTTGGGCTCGGCACCAACAAAAATTTTCAGCGAGTCTTTTGCGCTTACTTTTTCTTCTTTTTTGTCGTCTTTCTTTTCAGATTTAGCAGACGAGCAGCCAGTAATGCCTGCTCCAACTGCGCAAGCACCTAAGGCCGCACCAGCGCCAACAAAACCGCGACGCGTGAGTGTTGATGTTTCTTCGCTTGCCATAGTCAAACCTCCTTGGCATGTAACGCTCTGTGTGAGTATGAATGAGCGGTTTAAAAAGTATTACTTTTTTCTATATCGTAACAACATTGAGGATGTTTCGCAACAGTTTCTTTGATAAAGTTGCGAAAAAACTTGTAAACGGCACGTGGGTGGTGCTACTGATCCTCGATGCAGTTTGCGTGGTTGTTAAGCGCATCGATGCTGATGACACGCGTGCAAATGCGGTTCAGCAGCGCTTCGCTATGCGAAATAACCAGCATGCCCATGCTGTGTTCCTTGGCGTGATCAAGCAGCAAGTGCCAAATGTGCGCTTGCGTGATAGCGTCAAGCATCGTTGAAATTTCATCGCACAGCAAAATTTTGGTGGTGGGAGCAAGCGCGCGCACCACGCAGAAACGCTGCAGCTCGCCGCCTGAAAGTTCAAACGGGTAGCGCTCTTTCCATTCGTCGCGAATGCCCGCCTTGTCAAGCAGCGATTGTGGCACATCCCACGCTTCTTGCAGCGTGCGTTTCATTCTCCAGCGCGGGTTAAGCGCCAGCTCGGGATGCTGAAAAATAAGCTGCACCGGCGAGCAACTGTGCGGGTTCAGCGCTTGGCCATCAAAGGTAATGGAGCCCTGCTTTATAGGCAGCTGACCTGCTAAAACGCGCGCAAGCGTCGATTTGCCGTGTCCCGATCCGCCAAACAAGCCAACAATTTCGCCTTCGTGCACTTCAAGGTTGATGTTTTCAAGAACGCAATGCTTCGAGCCCGGATAGCAAAACGATACATTTTTTGCTTCCAGAACAGATGCGTGCTGGGCT
>CAMPNZ010000037.1 GCA_946892075.1 uncultured Coriobacteriales bacterium | reverse complement strand
GTCGCAGGTGACGAGCTTGTCGCAGGTGACGAGCTTGTCGCAGCTGGCGCATCAAGCGCGGTTGATGCACTAAGCGAAACGAACGCAACGGGCGGAAATCCGCTGCCGATTCCCAGCGCACAAGGGGCGTTGGCAGGCATTTCCCAACTCTCAAGCGCACGAACCACCAGCGACGGCGCCGCCACCTGAAGCGGCTGGCACGGCGCATCGGTAAACAGCTGCGTATAACCAGCTCCCGAGCGCTGCGCGGCGCGGGCGCACAACAACGCGGCTCCGGGATACGCAGGCGATCCAGCGCACAGCTGCGCCACACCACGCGAGTATTTGTGCACGTCAGCAGGCGGATTGAGCACAGCTTCCAGGCACGCGCGCGCATAACGAGGGATGGATTGTGTAGCCAATTTCTTCATGGTATCTATTATACGAGCAACGCGCTGAAAGCGGCGCGCCAGTACGCAAAACGCGCGTTTTTAGCAAAGTTTCCATGCGCGTTATGAAACAGAAACACTGGGCGGTGAAAAATCAGGTGAAGCGCCTGTTACAGATCGTCGAGCATGCGGCGTGCTTGCTTGAACTGCTCGTTTAATTGCTGGCGTGACGTGGGGCGCGCTTCGTCCTTCTCACGTGCGGCGCGCGCTTCTTCCGTAATGCACACAGCGCACGCCACGGCGTGAGAATGCGTGAACGAAAGCGACACGGGGATTTCGCAAATATGGCGCTCATCTGCGATTTCTTTCGCACGGCCATGCAGCGCAACCACGGGACGTCCATGCGCGGTGTGCACAATTTCTACGTCGCGAACCACAATTCCGTCCGAAAAGCCTGTTCCGAGCGCCTTTACCACCGCCTCTTTGGCAGCAAAGCGCGCCGCAAAATGCGCGCTGGCAAGAGCGTTTTTGATGCAATACGCGCGCTCGGTTTCAGAAAACACGCGCTCTATAAACGCAGGTGAACGCTTCATAATGCGCTCCATGCGCGCGATGTCAACAACGTCAACGCCAAGCCCAACGTGCGGCAACGCGTTTTTCTTCGCCAGGTGCAGCGCGTCGTTGGCGGCGCTTGCAAGCACGTCATCGAGCGACGTGTTTGGGCTGGTTTCGTCGTTTGAGGCGGAAGCGCTTGGCGCGTCCGTTACCGTTTCTACCTGCGTTTTTGTAACTTTTTTCGTCACCGTTTCATCCTGAGTTTTCATCGACGTTGCTGTTCGCGTATTTCATCGGAAACGCGTTTTTCATCGGGGCCGCGTGATTGCGTTCCCGTTATCGTACCAGTTGACACGCAAAAAAGCTCGCACACGTTCCCCAGCACGCTCAATCACGTTCCCCAGCACACTCAATCACATTGGTGCGCCGGAAATGCCCAATCACGTTCCCGCGCTCGACCGCTCGCACACGCTCCCGTTATCGTACCAGATTGGAAGCCGAAATCGCGTTGCCACGTTCCCATTATCGCACTCAATCAGAAGCCGAAATCGCGTGGCCACCACCTACTCGACCGTTACCGACTTCGCCAAGTTGCGCGGCTGGTCCACATCGCAGTGCTTCAAAAGCGCAATTTCGCGCGCCAATAATTGTAACGGAACACTGGCCGTTATGGCGGAAAAACAATCCTGAACAGGCGGTATGTAAATCACTTCGTCGGCGTATTTCTGAATTTCTTCGTCGCCTTGCTCGGCAAGCGCAATCACACACGCCCCGCGCGCCTTGCTTTCCTGGATGTTGCTCATCACCTTGTCGTAAATGGGGCCGTGCGTTGCCACGGCAATCACCGGAAAACCGTCCTCGATAAGCGCGATGGGGCCGTGCTTCATTTCGCCAGCAGGATACGCCTCGGCGTGCAGGTAGCTGATTTCTTTCAGCTTAAGTGCCCCTTCACGTGCGATAACGCAACCCATGCCGCGCCCGATGAAAAGCGCGCTGGCGGCCGTGTAGCACTTTTGCGCCGCACGCTGAATGCGCGACGTGTCTTGCAAAATGCACTCAACTTGCTCGGCGGTGCTGGCAAGCTGCTTATAGAGTAAGTGTATCTGATTTTGGCGCAAGTTGCCTTTAACCTGCGCCAACAGCAAAGCCAGCAGCGTTAAACTTACAATTTGGCCCAAAAACGACTTGGTGGACGCCACGGCAATTTCCTTGTTCGCTTTCGTGTAGATGACGCCGTCGGCTTCCCGCGCAACCGGGCTGCCAACCACATTCGTGATGCCGAACACACGCGCGCCCCGCACGCGAGCGTCGCGAATTGCGGCCAGCGTGTCGGCTGTTTCCCCCGATTGCGACACCGCAACCACCAACGTGGTGGGCGTTATCAGCGCGTTGCGATAGCGAAATTCGCTTGCTGCTTCCACTTCGCAAGGAATGCGCGCCCAGCCCTCTATCAGCTGTTTTGCAACAAGCCCCGCATGCAGCGACGTTCCGCACGCAATAACGTACACGCGGTCGATAAGCGTTAACTCCTCGGGGCTTAAATCAAGCTCGTCAATCACTAAGTGGCCATCTACCAGGCGTCCTGCCAGCGTATCGCGAATAACGCGCGGCTGCTCATGAATTTCCTTCAGCATGAAATCGGGATAGCCGCCTTTTTCAGCGCCGGCAATGTCCCAGGTGATGTGCGTAATTTCGGGAACGAACTCCTGGAGGTGTAGGTGCGGGAACGGCGCGGGCGCGGCGGGTGCGGCGGGTTGGTGCGACGCGGACGACGCAGGGGCGGCGGGTTGGTGCGACGACGATTGGGGAACGGACGCGGCGGGCTGATGCGACGCGGACGACGCGGGGGCGGCGGGTTGGTGCGACGCGGACGACGCAGACGCGGCGGGTTGGTACGACGACGATTGGGGAACGGACGCGGCAGGTTGGTGCGACGATCCTTCCTTATAGAAATGCGCCTGGTGCGCCGTAAGGCACGCAAGCGATCGATCAGGCAAAATAACACATTCGCGCGTTTTGTCCAGCAGTGCAATCGCATCGGAGGCGGCGTACATGCCGTCATGCGCGATGCCCACAATCAGCGGAGAATCATGGCGCGTTACCACTATCGTTTCCGGCTCGTGCGTGCACATAACGGCAAGCGCATACGAGCCGATAAGCTTCTTGCATGCCTCGTGAACAGCCACAACAAGCTTATTGATGCTGGTGGAAGTGCCGTGCGCAGGCGCGCCTTTGCTGTCTAATCCCTGCGCGCTTTTGCTGCCAGAATTTGCACCATTTTCGCAGGTAGAAGGGGTGTCGCCGTTTCCCGCGTCACGTTCGCTGCCAAGCCCACTCCCCGTTTCAGCACGCGGTGCTTCCCCCTGTTCGTAACACAGCTCAATCAGGTGCGCAATAAGCTCGGAATCGGTTTGGCTAACGGGCACAATGCCGTGTTGCGCCAGCTCATCTTTCAGTTCGCCATAATTTTCAATAATCCCATTATGAACAAGAGCAATGCTGCCATGCGCCGACACATGAGGATGCGCATTTTTCTCGCTCGGCTTGCCGTGCGTTGCCCAACGTGTATGACCAATTCCGCAGGTCCCATGTGGAGAAAGCGCCGTGCACGCATCCTTAAGCTCGCTTACTTTGCCGCGTCGCTTAATGACGTCAAGCGTGCCATCGTGCATCAGCGCAATGCCAGCCGAATCGTAGCCTCGATATTCAAGTCTACCCAGGCCATTCAACAAATACGTGCTTGCTTCTTCAGTTCCGGTATATGCAACAATGCCACACATAAGCGTCCTTTCTGGTTGTTTTCTTATTGTAAAGCACGCTCGATGAGTGAGCGTCCACATGCCGAACAACGCACCAAATTGCCAGCTCAGTGGCGTGCCGTTTTGAACGTATCGCGGCTTTTTGCAGGCTTTTTACAGCTACATCGCGTATTCGTGCAGGCATTTTGCAGGCATTTCGCTGCTAGGATGCGTATTTTCACTGGCTGTTTTGCGCACACGCAGCGGCTTTTTGCAGGCTTTTTGCAGCTCGTGCGCAAGCTTTTTGCAGGCATTTTGTGTTTGGATGCGCGGCATTTTGGCGTGTTATTGGCGTGTTTTTGCAACGTTTTCTCTTTTAGAATGCGCTCAATCGTACCGCCCCTATTGCCTAAAGAAAGGAATTGCTATGTCACGATACTCCATAAGCTCGCCGCCACACAGCTCATCAGCCTATACTCGCGCATATTATGCACGCGGCAAGCTCTCGCAAACGCCCTCGAAAAAAGCACTGTTTATCAGCACATTTATTGAAACACTGCAAAGTGCGCTCCATGCGGCACACCGCGCGCCAGGCACCGCACCAGGCACAACAGCACGTCCAGCGGCGCGCCTCACGCAACGCATCGCGCCAGGCGCCGTACCAGGCACAACAACAAGCGCCGCAGCACGTTCCGCAACACGCACCGCATCAAGCGCCGCAACACGTTCCACGCGACTGTTCACACTGCTGTTCACCGCGCTTCTTACGGCATTTTTCTGCACGTTTACACTCTCAAGCAGCGCGTTTGCATACGCTCCGTGCCAAACACAACTCAACACAATCAGCGAATACGACCTGCGTCCTCGAAGCGACTTGCAATTCGACGACGGAGGCTGGACCAACGACGTCATACCGCAAGTATTTACGTTGGGAGAGCTATCAACGGCGTTTGGTAACGAGCAAGCGTTCGGACTATCCGACTACATTCCCCATGTCAACAAGCAAAATATGTATGAAACGCTTACCGAAGAAGACCTCAAGCACGGCATTGCACCAACAATGAAAATTGACAGACAAAATATGACTGTGCAGACATATGCACTCAGCTTACAAGGCTACGATAAAGAATGGCGCAACGGAACCAAGGTGAGTGCGCTTATTTACTACGGCTATATTGGAACGTATCGCGGCGTACCCATACGCGGAAGATTGTTCGTAGATGGTGAATACCAGAAGGTGTGGAAGAACCTTGATAAGCCATATATGCAGGTAGCAAGCAAATTCATAGGCGGAATTGCCTTATTTAACGTGAAAAACGTAAGAATTTCGTACCAGATTGATCCTGTGATGACTGATAACGAAGCCTACTATATGCTTGAATACAGCGACAGATCTTTTGTTACTATCAGCTCTCTTGCGTATCGCCAAAGCTACTCGCCTACTTATTCAATTAACAACATAAACTTGCCATTCAATAAAGTGCCTAGTGACATGGCAATTTTGCACCATTCTGTACGCAAAGTGGAATATATGAACGACGCAGGCTTCAACAGCACTGAAATTGACCGATCGGAATGGGACCAGCCAACGCGTAATGAATCGTTCCAAGCACGATGCAAAGTGCTGTATCCATCTGCGGAAAAAGGAAGCGACAACCCGCGCGACCCTGGATTCAAAAAACGTTCGTTTACGGCGTATTGTAGCTCGATGTTTTTGGGCACCGTGTTCCCCTATGTTGAATGGGTGAACCTCTCATCTGCGCATGTAGGACGTCAGGCAACCGTTGCGCCGCTTATCAAAAGCTCAAAATCGGCGCAGATACAAACGCTTGACCAGGTTGAATTTGATCTTGAGCAAAAGGTTGACTCGCTTGGCTTCACCACATTTAACAGGTTTAACGAGATGGAACTTACGTTTGAGATTCCGCGCGAAGTGCAATGTCAATCGATAGAAATGCTACAAGGAGTACAGGGGTTCAACGCGCCGCTTGACAAGAAAGCGGGCACCTTGGTTCACAACAAAGAAACGAACACTATCACCTTTACGTTTAACAAAGAGTGGCTTCAAAAAACAATGCCGCTACGTGGGGAAAAGTACATCATCCACGTAAAAGGCCGCGTGATTAGCCCGTCGAAAAAATCGAGTGCACGCAAGGAAAATAAGGCGGAAAATCCGTACAAGACGTTGGAGTTGAAAGCGTCGTGCAAAACGTACGGCGACCCTGTGACCAGCACAAAAACGCTAACGCGGGCGCCTAACGACAAAAAATCTATTCCGATAGAAACGCTTGAGCCGGCACAATATCACGAAGCAACGCCTGTTCCAAAAGCGAACCACGGAGCGCTTGTTGGTGTGTCGCTTTCGGCAAACCCGCAGGCAGGAAGCTATATCAAGCCAAAAGAGCGCATCACGTACACGCTTGACGTAACGAATAATGCGCTTACCGCTCAAAATTGTACTATTACGATGCCACTGCCCAAACACATGCACTATATTGAAACGCTACAAACGGGAAATCCGCAGGTCCAGCAAACGCGAAAAGGGTCCACGCTTGAGTGGAACCTTAAAAACGTGGAACCGGGGTCGCATACTAAATTGAATTTTGTAGCAGAATCTGATGCCGATTGTGCGGTGTATGGGAGCAAGCTGTTTACGCAGGCCAGCTACTCGTTTGCTCCAGCTGTTGTGAAAGGCGAAACGAAGCCCAAAAACCAAGCGCAGGCGCACTCCAGCGCAACTGCCACTGCCAGCGCAACAAGCGGTGTCGGTGCAACAGGCGGTGTCGGTGCAACAGGCGGTGGAACGGGCGCAGCATCTGCGCAAAGTGCACCAAGCAATGCATCGGCTGTGTATTACAGCAACCCGCTGGTACACACCACCAAGCAAAACGACAAGGCGGCACCGTGCATCGACGTGACGCTTACCAGCGACAAAAAGGCAGGCGCCGCGCTTAAAGCTGACGAAGCAATAACGTATACCATACAAGTAAAAGACCTGATGAATGCAAGTGCGCAGAAAGAAAAATCAAGCGTGTACGTGGTAGTGCCGCTTGGAACGCGACTGGACAATGCTGAAATTATAGCCTTGCCAAAAAATGCCGCTGGCGCGCAAAAAGCGTTCTATGACGTTGCGAACCATTGCATTCAATGGGACATTTCCGAACTTTCACCTGGGCAAACGCTAAGCCTGTCGTATAAAGCGCACGCCTTGCGCTATCCGACCAGCGCGCCTATCAACCAGCAGGCCCTGTTCACGGTGCACAATGCCCTGCACAACACAAACGAAATCCAGTACAGCAATGCGCTGCTCCATAATGCGTTGTCGGGGTCGTTTTTACAAAACGGCGTTTCGTCTGGAACGCAAACTGACACCACAATTACAGGTGACATGAAAGTGCCCGGTGTTTCATCGGGAACGCAAACCGATGCTCCAGCGCCAGGCGTTTCATCGGGAACGCAAACGGATACGACAATTACAGGCGATATGAAAGTGCCGGGAGTTTCATCGGGAACGCAAACAGATGCTCCAGCGCCTGGCGTTTCATCGGGAACGCAAACGGATACGTCAACAGGAGTTTCAACCGACACGCAAACCGAACCTTCAACGGGCGTTTCTACCGAAACACAAACGGATCCTTCCACGGGCGTTGCATCGATCGATACCCAAACCGATATGCCATCAGGCACTACGAGCACAAGCGGCAGTGGTACCAACCCCCAAGCCGGCACACCAAGCGGCACGTCCACGCCAGACAGCACGTCCACACCAACAGGTACACACAATACTGGCAACGACGCAGGTGGCAGCACGAATTCGCAAGGGCCACAGTCACACGGCAAAAAGCCACCAAAGCAACACGGTCAAACGCCTTCAGAAACAACGCCCCATAAAAACGAGAACGGCAACAATACGGGCAACAGCAACGGTTCAACCAGCGGAAACGGCACTGGACAGGGCACGGGCAACGGCAGCAGCACAAGCAACGCTAGCGGAAACAACACAAGTTCCACCAGCACCAGCACCACCAGCGGTACGCAGGGCACCACCAGCAGCACAAACACAACGCCAGGCGGATCACAAAATCAGGGAACTACCAGCCAAAACGATCAAAATCATCCAAGCACGTCTGCGCCCGAAACGTCAGATAAAATACCGAACGCGTCAAAGCTTCTGTACCCGCTTGCACCCGAAAATCGCTGGTACGTCGACTTTAAGGCGGCAGCAAAATTGCTCTCGAACTACCTCGATTTGCGTCCCGAAACGTTATCGCAGGTGTGGCATTCGCTTCATAACGGTAAAAGCGGTCAATCGAGGCCGCATCAGCCAAATGGTAAGGATACGCCCGGCAAGCAGGGGGAACAAAATACGCTTCATCCTACTGTTGAGCAGGTGCTTGAACATTTAGCGAACGCAAGCGAAAAGGACATTTTCTCAAGTTTGTTCCCGCAGCACAATACGCAAACGGCATCAGGCTCTGGAACAGGCGCGGGTCAACAATCTGATACCTCGCATCAGCCAGGAACGGGTACAACTTCGGGAACCAGTACAGGAACAAATACGGGAACAGGAACAAGTGTAGGAACAGGAACAAACATGGGAACAGGCATAACAGGCAGTGGAGCTGGTGCTGGCGCAAGCACTGGAACAGGCACAAATACAAACTCGGGTGCTGGAACAGGTGCGAGCGCTGGAACAAACACAGGAGCAGGAACCAACGCACAAGCAGGCACTCATAACAATTCTGGTGCAAACGCAGGCGCAACGTCAGGAAATGCTGCCAACTTGAATAATGGAAGTTCGCACGCGAACGCAGGCACTCCCGGAAATGCGGGTGCGAACGCCGGAACAGACACAGGAACAAATGGAGGAACAGGAACGGACGTGAGAACAGGCACGACAGGCGCGAATACAAACTCGGAAGCTGGTGGAACAGGTGCAAACACGGGAGCAAACAGCGCAGGCACATCGACGTCGCAATCACAAAACAATGCATCAAACAGCACAAACGCTCAAAATGGCAACGCGCTTGGCACAGGTTCCCACAACAATACTGCTCAGAATGGAAACGCGAACGGCTCTGCTAGCAGCACAAACGCAGACAATCCTTCACTTTCGCACGCCAATGCAAGCGGCAACAGCGCGGGTGCGGACCAATCGAACAATGCAGGAAATGCCGTCAATGCAGCTAACAATGCCAACGGAAACACCAACGGTGCCAACGGAAACTCCACCAGCGCCAATGGATTATCTAACGGCACTTCGGGCAATGCAGGAAGCGCCGCTAACCCAGGCTCCAACGGCATCGCAGGCAATGCCGGCAGCAAAAAATCTTTGCCAACGTTCGCTCTTTCCGCAGGTAATTCACTTGTTGAGGAAAGCGACGCGCAAGAAGAACAGCGTGGCGGCGGTGAAAAACATCGCTCGCAACGCCTTCGCAAGGCGCACACCGAAAAAAGTCAAAAGTTCAAGGGCTTTAATGGTGACAATGGCACGAAAATCGCGAAAAACCTGCTGAAGCACAAATTATTCCCGCAGACAGGGTCAAGCATAGTGCCCTTTGTGCTCTTAAGCTTAACGCTGCTGTTATCAGGCGCTTTTTGTTTCATCTACGCTACGCGCAGCACACTAAAAGAAAGGTTTGGATATGGATACTCGCAACAAGAAAAAGAAATAACTATTCCACGCGCATAGCAAACAGAGCATATACGCCATTGAGCAGCAGAAATAATGCCAGCGGCAGCACTTAACGCTGAAAGCCCCACATGCGCACTTCAGGTTCAAGATGAACACCTGCAGTTTCAAAAACACGATCCTGAACGTGCGCAATCAGCTGATACACGTCATGCGCCGTAGCGCCACCTGCGTTAACAATAAAACCAGCATGCTTGCGCGACACTTCAGCACCGCCAATACGTTCGCCTTGAAGATGAGCATCTTGTATCAACTTGCCAGCAAAATAGCCTTCGGGGCGCTTAAACGTAGAACCTGCACTGGGCATATTCAGCGGCTGCTTGCTTTTACGGCGCTGCGCAAGATCGGCCATGTGCGCTTGAATTTCGGCCTTATTACCTGGCAAGAAGCGGAACACTACATCGGAGATAATAAGGTGCTCGTCGTGCATGCGCGAGCGGCGGTATCCCCACTGAGCGTCTGCACCTGAAATGGAGCAGAGGCTTCCATCGGGCGAAACGCACACAAGCGAATGCACTACCTGGGAATACTCAGATCCGTACGCGCCTGCATTCATAAGCGCCGAGCCGCCTACAACGCCTGGGATGCCACTGGCAAACTCGAAGCCGGTAAGGCCACAGTCGCATAAAAAGCGTGCTAGCTGACTGTTTTTTACTCCTGCCTGGGCTTTAACAAGAACGGCGTCTAAAGAATTGCAGTGCTGAGCACAAGGTGCGGGTGCGGGTGCGTCTGCGGCCTCATCTGCGGGCGCGTTTGCGGGCGTGGGTGCGGGTGTGGATACGTATGTCGAATCAGTTGCATGAGTGTTCTCATCTGCGGAAGCACTCGGGTTCTTACAGATTTCGAAATGCGCATACTGCGCCCCTAGATGCATAACAACGCCGCGAACTCCTTCGTCGGCAACAAGCACATTGCTCCCCTGCCCAAGAACGCGCAGGTCAAGTACCTGTTCGGCGCAAAGATGAACCAGTTGCTGAATATCAGAAAGGCGGCGCGGCTCAACAAAATAGTCGGCCGCTCCGCCAATCTTAAACGTAGTATGACGCGCCATCGGTTCGTTATAAGCAACGCCGCCAGCTCCAACGATGCGTTCTAACTGGGCTGCAAACTGCGAATTCATGGCTGTCTCCTTGTACGCACGATGTCGATGTTACGGTAATGGAATATTCATCATACACCAAAGCGCACCAAGGGGAAACGCAGGTTGCAAGAAACGCCGTTCGGTGCACCTTACGCGTTTGGATCTCCCAAGAGAAAACACACGCCAAGTTGCATATCAAGCTACGTTTCCGCGCAGTCACGTTCCCGAACTCGCACGCGCTCCTGAGCACGTTCCTGCGCCAAGCCCGCACGCGCCGTTCCCACACACGCCGTTCCCGCGCCGTTTCCGCTAGTCCGACTTCGTGTGGGGCCCTTCCAAGGGCATTTGCCCAGCTTGTGCCTCGTTCGCGCGCGTGTCACCTTCAACGCTTGTTCCATCAACTGCCACAAACGCATCTTTACCAGGCAACACAGAATTCAGGATGATGCCCACAATCGAGCCTATCGCCAAACCCGACAAGGTAATCACAGCGCCGCCCACTTCAAAGGCGATTGCCTTTTGAGCACTGTACGCAACGCCAATCGAAAGGCCGATGATCAGCGCTGTTATAAGCACGTTGCGGCTTTTCATGAAGTCGACATGGTTTTCAACCAAGTTGCGAATACCAACCGCAGAAATCATGCCGTACAGCACAATTGACACGCCGCCAACCACGCAAGCAGGCATTACTTCGATAAGCGCAATAAATTTCGGGCAGAACGAGAACAGCACCGCAAACAGCGCCGCAATGCGCACCACGCGCGGATCGAACACCTTCGTTAAGGCAAGCACGCCCGTGTTCTCGCCGTATGTCGTGTTCGCCGGCGCACCAAACAGCGACGCCACAATAGTTGCAAGGCCGTCGCCAAGCAGCGTGCGATGCAAACCAGGATTCGCAATAAAGTTCCTGTTCACCGTTGAGCTAATGGCAGAAATGTCGCCGATGTGTTCAACCATCGTCGCAAAGGCAAGAGGCACAATCGCGATGATGGCGCTGATAGCAAGGCCGCCGTTTATACCGCCTCCGAACAGGGCAAACACCGTTTTGTTCCACTCAAGCGGCAAACCAATCCACGGCGCGTCAATAACGTGCTGAAAGTCAACGACGCCCATGCACGCCGCCACCACATACGAACCAATAACGCCTAGTAAAATGGGGATGATGCGAATCATGCCGCGGCCCCAGATGCTGCACACAACAATGATGGCAATGGCGACAATAGCAATAAACCAATTCTTAGAGCAATTGTTCACAGCTGAGCTTGCCAAGGTAAGTCCAATTGCAATAACGATAGGTCCTGTTACAACAGGTGGAAAGAAACGCATAACGCGAGCCGTTCCGAATGCTTTGAACAGCGCCGATAATATAAGGTACAAAATTCCGGCGCACGCCACGCCTAAGCAGGCATACGGCAAAAGTTCGGGGTCTTTGTTAGGAGCAACAACGCCATAACCTGCGATAAAGGCAAAGGACGAACCCAAGAACGCAGGCACTTTCCCTTGCGAAAAAAAATGGAACAATAATGTTCCAAGTCCGGCAAATAAAAGTGTTGTTGAAACTGGTAACCCTGTAAGAATGGGAACCAAGATTGTGGCTCCAAACATTGCAAACATGTGTTGGAAGCCAAAGAGAACCATTTTTGGCGCTCCCAGCGTTCGTGCATCGTACACAGCCTCGGGATTGTCGGCGCCTCCCATGGTAGGGATTGCTTTTTCGCTCATAGATCCGCCTTTCGTCACGAATATGGTTGACTGACGGTCGTATGTCTCGACCTAGCGTATTATCCACTATGTTGGCGCGAAAAAATGTTGCCAATCCATTAAACTACGAATTCTCCGCAATAGCAGAAACGTGCGAGGCGGGTGCGGGCGAGCCAGTTTGAGAGGCTGACCAGCGGGAACGGGAGCGAGCGAGTGCGAGCAAGTGCGCGAACGGGCGGGAACGGGTGCGAGCAGCGGAAGCAGATGGAAAACGGGAACGGGAGCAAGCAAGGGCGCGAGGGGCACAAACTTATACGAGTGCGTGCAAAACCCAACAAACAGAAAAAGAAACTGTATATCTTTGTTGGTTCTATTGTCGGAGCGGCGCTGGTAGTTATTGATATAACAGCACACTCACCAGGTGTAACGCATCTCAGGAACAAAATGCGCCAAGAACGAGGCTGTTCCTGTGAACGAAACTGCGCCAGGCGTGCGACTTGACGCACGCCCGTTCCCGCACGTCAGCGTCGCGCATCCGCGCCACGCAGCAAGCCGCGCATTAACACGGAGCATACCTTCTACAAAGTGCCAGCTAAACGAGCTGCCTCAACTTCGCGAATCGCATCATCCGGCGAATACGCGCACGTTCCATCCCCGATGGACAAAATCTTGAACTCGTCGCCAGCGCGCACGATGCCCCCACGCAACACCACAGCAAAAATGCCCTCACGAGGGAAAATACAATCGCCCGCCAAATGGTAAATCGCGCACCGCGTGTGGCACACCTTCCCTATCTGGCTAATTTCAACCAGAACGTCATCGCCAATTTTCACGTGCGTGCCTAAAGGAAGCGCCAGCAAATTCACCCCTTCAATGGTAAAATTCTCGCCGAAATCGCCCTCTTTAACCTTAAGCCCCATGTCACGCGCGCGCTCAATCGACTCCTCGGCCAAAAACGACACCTGTCTGTGCCAATGACCCGCGTGAGCATCCTCAACAATCCCCCACTGCTCTTTCACCGTTACAGGCATGTCGTCAACTGGCGTTTTACGCGTGCCTTTACTTTTTGATATATTAACCGAGCGCACAAACGCCCTGTTATTTTCCGAAACCATAGATAACCCCTTTCGATGACCTCTCCTCATCTCATTGCTAATATATCATTCTCAAACAAAAATAAACACCACGAAATTACACGAACAATGAAAGCGTTAGTTGATTGTTGCGTTTCGTCATGTTTCATCACGCTTTATAACAACTTGAAAACGTTGCTTGACAGATGGCTCTGTGGTGATAATATTAACATATGAACAGATGAACATATGTTGTTGTGAAGGACGAGGAGGACGGACGCGGGGAGGGCGTCAAAGCGCGCGAGTGGTGCGAGTTTGGGAACGCATCGGAGTGCGCGGGCGGG
>CAMPNZ010000036.1 GCA_946892075.1 uncultured Coriobacteriales bacterium | reverse complement strand
AGTATCGCGTATGCGTACAGCAAAATCATCGAGCCCACAAGGCCAAATTCTTCCGCAAGAACGCAGAAGATGAAGTCGGTTGGCGCTTCAGGCAAAATGCCCAAAATGTGTTGCGAACCTTGCATGTAGCCTTGGCCCCACAGCCCGCCCGAGCCGATAGCAATCATCGCTTGGCGCACGTTGTAACCTTCTTCAGAGGCGTTAGCTGCGCCTTCGTTCATAAACACCAACAAGCGATTGCGCTGATACGTTTTCAGCAAGCGATAGTCGCCCGTGGCGGTTTTAAGCACTTCATCGGCAAGAAACACCAGCGCAATAAAGATAATAAAGCACGCCACCGTGATAAGCAAAAACCGCACCGGCGCGCGCGATACCAGCAAAGCAACCGCTCCAATGAACAAATACACCAGGCCTGTTCCCAAATCGGGCTGCGTCATAATCGCAACAAAAGGAACCATCATAAGCCCAAGCGCCTTAAGGTAAATGCGCGGCTGTGATAAGCGATCGTTATATTGCGCAACAATAGCAGCATCAAGCAAAATCACTGTAATTTTTGCAAATTCCCCTGGTTGAACTTGCATGCCGATATTAATCCATGACGTTGCACCCATGGTATGCACGCCAATAAAAGGCAGATGAGGCGATAAAATAAGCACAACATTAATAACAAGAAACAATTTAACGTAGCCTGCAAGGCGCCTATAATCGAAACGCCAGATCACCGCCATAGCGATAATACCCACGGCAATACCAGCAAGTTGCCTGTTGAAATTATACTTTGCATCTACACTAACCGCAGAATACACAACTAACAAGCCATACAGAACCAGAAAAACACTTACAACAAGAAGTGGCAAGAATACAACGCTCGTCAACCGCTTAGATGCGCCTACGCGCATCGATTTACCAGGTAGTGTTACGCTATGTATCTCAGGAATTCCCACATATCATCCTTAATCGTTGCGCGCGGCCGATACGCTCGCAAGCTTTACTGAGCGCCCTGATGACGGCTCGATAGCTTCCACTTCTTTCAAATTACCGTGCTCGTATTTCTGAAGCGCAGAAAGTATTTTAGCACTGACTGGTCCAGCTGTTGCCGTGCCGCCGCCTCCCTGCTCAATAATAACCGTACAAACGTAACGCGGATGATTACTTGGATAGTAACATGCAATCCAAGCGAAGTCCTTAGATCCTTTTACCTGCGCCGTTCCTGTTTTACATGCAATGGAGTCGGGATTTATACCCTCTTTAACATACGCGGTACGCAAGAGCGGTGTTGCTGACGCAACAGCATTCAGAGCGCTTTTTATCCCTTCGAGGTGTTCAGCATTTACATCAGGCGTGTCAATAATTTCAAGCTCTTTTGAAACAGCTGCAACATCGCGACCATTCTTCACTTGCTTGAGAACATGAGGACGCACAATATGACCTGTTGCAACAGCACCATACGCAACTGCTAGCTGAATAGGCGTAATAAGAACGTCGCCCTGCCCGATTACCATGTTGGTTAAATCGCCACCACGCCATACGCCCTCAGTAGGAACGTCACGCCAATGTTTGCGCTTCCATTCCGGTGTTGGAATGCGGCCAATTTCTTCAGCAGGCAGATCGATACCTGTTTTCTTCCCAAAATTGTAACGACCAATTTCCTCTTGAAGCGCTTCATCACTCAACGAGCCACCGCGCGAGTGTCCCGCATAAAAGAAACTGAGCGCGATTTCATAAAACACCACGTCACACGATTGTATAATCCCGCGACGAAGCCCAATATAACCATGCCCTGTCCGCAACCAACAGTGTTGTACATTGCCTGAGTGAAAACCATCCCACGCACCAGTACAGTTCCATGTTTTATGAAAATCAGCAAGTCCATATTTCAAGCCCGCCAAACCCGTAAAGGTTTTAAACGTCGATGCAGCAGGATACGTTCCCGAAACAGCTCTGTTCAACAAAGGATAATGCGACGTTTGAGACGAATAGACATCCCATACTTCACGTGAAATGCCGCCGATAAAAGTTTCAGGATTATACGTAGGATAACTTGAGAGAGCCACAATACCGCCATCAACCATATCAAGTAGAACAACAGCGCCAGCAACACCATGACCTTCACCGATAACACCGCGTGGTGCGATAGTTTGCGCAAGAGCTGCATCGGCAACATATTGCAGAGGCGCTTTAATCGTAAGATACAAATCGCTTCCCTGAACAGGCGCTGTATCACTTACTACGCCAACTACGGTACCATTCGTGTCAGCAATTACTCGTCTGCGGCCGTGTTCGCCTGCAAGAATCTGATCGTAGGTGTATTCGACGCCATTTTTGCCAACGTCATCACCCAGCTCAACATGTCTATTATGAGCAACAGTTTTCAAGTCTTCCTGCGACACTTTACCCGTATAGCCAAGCACATGTGCTGCCAGTGCTTTATACGGATACGAGCGTATTGTTCGCTTTTCAATAGAAATGCCCCCAAAAGCATCAATATGTTCACGAATGTAAGCTTCTTGCGGAAAGCTAATATCGGAAGCGACAACACGTTTTCCCTGCGCTCCTGTGGATGTATCAGCAATGCGACGTCGCACCACCGCAAGTGGAATACCCAGCACCACTGACAACCGCTTAACAATATCAGCGCTTTTCAGCACCGAAGCATCTGCAAGCACTACTGATACTGCTCTATTGTTCACCAACACCACACCATCAGCGTCGTAAATTAAGCCGCGCGGTGCAGGCGTGGAGATAGTTTTGTACTTATTGCGCTCGGCGGCGCTTTGTAAATCGTCGCGCGTTACAATTTGCAGAAAGTAAAGCTTCGAGGCTAGCAGCGCCAAAACGCCTGTTCCAAAAGCCGCAAGAACGCCAAGGCGCTTCCTCGAACTTTGCTGCTCGGCCGATGATGCGAAGCTGTCACGCTTTACGTGATCGCGCTCGGGAGATGCCGCAATCGCGTTCGGCTTGCGGCGCGGCTCTAAATTCGTAATGGAATTCTGCGTTGCAGAGCTTTTCTTCACAAGCAAACCACGCGCCTTTTCGCGCGAACGGCGCAGCATAAACACAACTATAACCGCAGATGCCAGCAAAAAAATTACAACAAGCGTAATAATAATTGAACGCAACAGAATGCTCATAAGCTACCTTACATTTACAACACTTGAAGGTGTTTTTTGAGCGTTGCGATGGCTCAGGATGCGCGCCAAAATAAAGTACGCTACCAGCGCTAACACAAAATTGATACCCCACGACGGAAGAATGATATGCAAAAACGCTTGTGAAAAATCGCTTGAACGAAGCACCATGTACTGAATAAGTCCAAGGAAAAACTCAATAAGAAAGGTTCCCAGCGCAAGAGCAATACAAGCGGTAAGGGGCACGTGGGCATCAAGCGTGTCGACAATGCGCGCAATCAGCACGCTGAACAGCGTAAACACCAACGAGAACGAACCTACCACGCCGCCGAACAGCAAGTTAAACAGCAAGCCAGCAAAAAACGGCAGCGCAAGGCGCGTAACCGAGCTGGTAAGCATAATAAACGGAAGCGCCAGTATGACCAAAAAGTGCGCTGTTCCCAAATCGATGTGAGCCCAAGGCGCAATAAGAAATTGCAGCACAAAGGCAAGTATCACAATGATGAGGGCGTTTTTTGTTTGTCGATCTGTGTTCATGCGCCGTATTCCTTAATGACAAACACCTCTTCTAACTGGGCAATATTATCGGGCTGCGTAATAAGGTAGCGCTCGTCGGCGTTGCGCTGCGCGCTGTGCGAGGGTGTTACGTTGCCAACTAACAAGCCCTTGGGAAACGAGCCTCCCACGCCCGACGTAATGACGCTGTCGCCCGCCTGAGGCGCCTGATCGCCCGTAAGATTGTGCAAGTAAATAAGGCCTTCAAGGGAACCTTGCACCATGCCTTGAACGCGCGTGGCCTGTATCATAACCGCAGCGCCCGACGTGCTGTCCTGCAAAAGGCGAACCTGGGCGGTGTGCGCATTTACCGCCGACACTTGCCCCACAACACACGAAGGCCCCATAACCGCCATACCAGGGGAAATGCCTTCCGCGCTTCCCACGTTAATCGTAAAACTGCGCTCCCAACCAGAAAGCGACTTGTCGGTAATGCGCGCAGCAATGCCCGATAGCTTCGCGGCTTCTTTCATCGACAACAAGGAACGCAAGCGAATGATTTCCTGGCGGTACTCTTCGCCTTGTACCACAAGATTGCGCAGGTGAGCGTTTTGTTCGCGCAAGCGCGAGAGCGTTTCAGGATTGGCTTGCGAATCGTCAAGGCGCGCGCTTGTGGCATCGAGCGCCGATCCAAATGCGCCGCCAACGCGTTTAGCAGGCACAGCGCCTAAACTGACGGCATTTTGTATGCTGTGAAGTGCACCGTGTTCGCCTTCAAAGGCATATGCAAAACACAGCGCCAACGACACCAGCAAAGCCGCAAGAAATGCAAGCGGTGCAGCTTTCCTATTCTTTTGAAACGATTGATACAGGGACATAGGCAAGCCCCTAGCGTGCCCTCATAAGCGTTTGATGCAGCGCGCTGGGCGTGTCGAGCACTTTCATGCAGCCCGTTACCACATTCGTAAGAGCCGTTTCACTTGTCCAAACGGGGATTTCAAGCTTGTCGGTAAGATAGCGATCGAGCCCTGATAGCAATCCGCCGCCGCCCGTAAGCAAAATTCCGTTTTGGATAATATCGCTTGCAAGGTCGGGGTTCGTTTTCTTGAACGTTTCTTTGATGCTTAACACCATCTCTTCGCAGGGCTGCACAAGAGCCGAACGAACGTCTTCCGACTGAATGGTTACTTCTTTTGGTTGTTCAGTAAGCACGTCTTGACCCGAAATAATCATGTCGCGCTCGTGGCCATCTTCAAACGGCAAGATAGAGCCAATTTTGATTTTGATAACTTCAGCAGTGCGTTCGCCAATTTTAATGCCCAGCAAGTCGCGCAAATGCATGGAAATGGCCTCGTCCATGCGATTGCCAGCTAAGCGCAGCGACGACGACGTAACAATGCCTCCCAACGAAATAACAGCAACTTCCGTTGTACCGCCGCCGATGTCAACAACCATCGAACCGGTAGGCTCGGTAACAGGCAAATCGGCGCCCATAGCTGCTGCCATCGGTTCCTCAATAAGAAACGCCTGACGTGCGCCTGCTTGAATGGTCGACTCGAACACGGCGCGCTTTTCAACCGACGTTGCACCGCATGGAATGCACACCACGATGCGCGGCTTCGTTTGCCACGGGTATTTGCGCGGCGCTGCTTTGTTGATAAAGGCGGAAATCATAGCTTCGGTAATGTCATAGTCGGCAATAACGCCATCTTTTAAGGGGTGTTCGGCAGAGAAGGCGTCGGGGGTGTGGTTGATCATGTTTTTTGCTTCATGACCAACAGCAAGCACGCGGTTTGTGTGGCGTTCAATAGCAACTACCGAAGGCTCGTTAATAACGATGCCTTCGCCTGAAATGGCAATAAGAGTATTGGCAGTACCCAAATCGATTGCCATATCTGCGCTCATGCGTCCTGTTAACCCTGCAAAAAAGTCTAAGAAAGACATGAATGCGAGCCCCTTGCTTCTCTTCTGGCGTGCAAGCGCACTTTTGCGCTTGCAACCCTTCCTACTTGCCTGTTGCACGTGCTTGTTTCAGTAAGAAACAAGTTAAAAGGCGCACGTGCGGCGCCCTATGCCACTCAATGTGAACGCGTGAACGTGTTCGCTGCGCACGAGATGCGCGTTCAAACGTGCGCGCGTTGTTGACCACGTACCCGAACACGTGCCCCTCAAGCTTACGCGAAAAAGATGCCAATCTCGCGCTCGGCTGATGCTTCGCTATCAGAACCATGAATCACGTTCTCGTCCATAACCAGGCCGAAATCGCCACGAATGGTTCCCGGAGCAGCATCGGCCGGATTCGTTGCACCCATCAAAGTGCGCACTTTGGCAACAGCGCCTTCACCTGAAAGCACCATTTTCACAACAGGGCCCGAGGTAATATAAGCTACTAAGCCCTCGTAGAACGGCTTATCTTTGTGTTCTGCATAATTGGCAGCAGCTTGTTCCTGGCTTACCATACCCATTTCAAGACGCTCGATTTTCAAACCGGCGCGCTCGAAGCGCTTAATGATTGCTCCTACGTGACCATTGCGAACGCCATCAGGCTTAATCATGGTATACGTTTTTTGAATTGCCATTACAACTCCTTCTGTTTGTGTACCCTTATGTGCATATACGTTGCTTGTCATATGCACTGCTTTTCTGTGCGCAGGCTTCATGCTGCATGGATTGTGCACGAAGCACTTTGCTTACCTGCTGCTGTAACGATTGTTACTATGATAACTGCTTGTGCTATCTTTTTTGTGGTTACGACACGCATTATGATAAGCGCCATTACCACAGTAACTAATTACGGCTTGCAAAGTATAATTCTACATTGGTAATTTTCCAACCCAAAAGATCGCGCGCAAGCGTAATTTGATAGCGGATAGCTCCGTTTTCTCCTTCGTTTGCTGTTACGAATACTTTTGAAGCAGAAGCGCCAGCAGCCACTTTGTCGATGTTCACCTTCGAGTTCGGCGCAATCAGCGACTTCATGTTCTTGATGTCAGCTTCTTTTACGCGGGGATGAAACACCTGTGTATCGCTTGAAGCAGGATCGCTAAACAGTTTTTCAACCGTTTGCTGCTGCGTTGGATAGCCATACCCTTGCAGATACAGCACAACGCCGCCTGCAAGTGCAAGCAAAATTACCACCATAAATGCAATAAGAATTTTCAAGCCAACGCCACGTCGTTTACGATCTTGCTTCACAACGCCGCGCGACCAGCGCTCAAGCTCTTCGTCGGTAGCGTTAAAGAAGCGATCTTCACTATCGCCATAAGGAGCGTTATCGTAAGCGTCAGCGTAATAATAGGTGTCGTCATCAGCCGCTTTTTGGTCGTCTTGGTGAGTGCCTGGAGCATCGGTAGTGCTTACCGACACATCAAGGCCCGACGTGTCGTTTGCAAGCGAGGGAATTGCTTGCGTTGTTTCCGCAGTTCCTTGCGATACTGCTGCAACGGCTCGCTGATAGTCAACCGTTGCCGATGACGAAAGAAAATACGTGCGATCGGCAATCGATTGCTCGAACGACTCAACCGCTTTCTGCATTTGCCCGCAGGCCACATACGCCTGACCCAAGCTTGCATACAACTTATTGCGAACATTTTGCTTCATGTCGAACTGAAGCGCGCTTTCATACGAGGCAACAGCGTCGGCAGGCCTATCGAGTGCCATAAAGCAAACCCCAAGGTTTAACAGCGCTTTTGTTGGGTCAGGATTCGCCTCATCAAGCGCCGCTTCACGAAATTCCACGCCCGCTTCGGCCGATTTACCCATTTTCAGCAAAACATTACCAAGCGCAAGGTGGGCTTTGTATACTTTTTTGTAGTTTCTATCTGAGATAGAAATTTCAAAGTGCTTTACAGCGTTGGCATAATCGCGCGACGCAGCATAAGCCATGCCGATGTTGTAGTTCAAGCTACCGCATTCATCGTAGCTTGTATCGGCACTTGCTTGACTGTACCAATCGATAGCTTCATCATAACGCTTCATTTTGGTGTAGCAGTTGCCAATGCGATGATACAAAAGCCCCTTATCACCAGGCTCTAAGCTTTCATCGTCGGAAAGCGTTGCCTGATACAGACGCAAGGCTGTTTCAAAGTCACCTGCCATGACCATCATATTTGCCTGATGAAATAAATCCTTATTCATACCTACCCTATCTTTGCGCAGTACCTTATAGTGTACGTAACCTTGTACTTAAAACACGCATCGCAGTTTAGCGGTTAAGAATTTCTATGCTTTCAATAACATCGCCTGCACGCAGCAAACCGATAACATCTTTGCCTTCAATCGTTTGACCAAACACAGTATATCCGCTATCAAGCATATGTTGAGGTCCAAGGCACAAATAAAATTGCGAACCCGCTGAATTTGGGTCTTGTGAGCGCGCCATTGCAAGCGCACCGTCTTCGTGAGAATTGTTCGGATTGGTTGAATATTCCTCTTTGATGCAGTAACCAGGACCACCTGTTCCAAGGCCCGAATAGGGATTATCTGCCATGCGTGCCACTTCTTCTGCACTATATTGCTTGGTGTTAGGGTCGCCGCCTTGAATCACAAAATGCGGAACAAAACGGTGGAACTTCAAGTTGTCGTAAAAGCCTTTTTCGGCAAGCTCGATAAAGTTGCCAACATGAATGGGGGCATCATTACCCGCAAGCTGAACGCGAATTGTACCTTTTGACGTGGTGATAACCGCAATTTCCTTGCCGTTTGGCACAACGGATGGTGTATAAAGCGCCATAAGTTCTCCTTACTTATGCATACGGTAGCCTGCAATTTTGCGCAAGGCATACCGCTGGTAAGCACCCCTTACACAAGGGCAGGCCTACCACAATGCATGCTGTAACGTACAGTTGATACTATTGTACCAGTAAGTGCACGCCCTTCGCAAAATTGATACATTGTAGTTTGGTACATTGTTGTTTTTGGCGCATAATTTTGTTACAGAAGAGGCATCGCGCAGGGTTGCAGAGCGCTGCACAAACGCAGCAGAGCGCTAGCCTTGCTTGACGACGTCAAATAGCGGTAGATGGAAAAAGAAAGCGCACAACTCGCGTTTGAACTGTTCAATAGCGGAAAATCCCCTGTTCGCTAATATTTCGTAATACTGACGGCCTTCCTTTTTCAGGTAGCCCGTGCGCGCAAATCCGTTGCGTTCATAGAAGCGCAAGCGCGCAACTCGCTGCTGATAATTTACTGCATGTTCATCGAGGCGCTCAATTTCAAGCACAAGAGGAAGCTGGGGATACGCCTGCGCTAAGGTAGCCAAAATGCGCGAGCCGATGCCGCGCGAGCGCATGGAGGCATCAACTGCCAGAAACGCAATGTACAAACAGCTTGGCAACTGAATGTACAGCGCCAAGCCAGCAAAGGCACCTTCGTCAAAAAACGCCACGTAATGAGCCGAGCTACGATGCAGCAAAAACCACATCGTAGCAGGTGCCACGCGCTCCTCAGGGGGAAAAGCCTCCTTGTAGAGCGCATCTACCAACGCTTTGCAGCGTTCGTCTTTGCGCGCATCGCGCATTTCAAGATCAGAAGTATGCCGTGTTTCGTTCATGCGTGTTCCTTTTTAAGCGCAGGTGGGAACGGGTGGTTCATGGTGCGCCTTCACGTGCCTTTCTTTCGTAACAATGTAGCGCACAGAGGCGCCGTTGAAAGCCTTTAGCGCAAGAAATTGCGGCGGGCGTTTTTGTCGGAGCTATGCGGTGTGTTTTCCTGCTGATAAGCCGAATTGTTCGCATCGCTTTCCTGATCGTTACCAAGCGTAATCGACAAGGTAAGTTCTTTGCCACCGCGCACTACTACCAAACGAATGCTGTCGCCTGGCTTGTGTTCGCGCACGTCAACCATGACACTACTTGCATCGGTAACCGCTTTGTCGTTGAACTTGGTAATGATGTCACCCTCTTGCAGTCCGCCCTGATCGGCGCCCGAGCCTTTCAGAATCGAAGCTACGTAAGCTCCCTGCTGTGCGCCAAGTCCATAGTGGCGTGCAATAGCTGGGTTGACGGTGCTTAGCGATGCACCAAGACGCGCATGAGTAGGTGTTTTGCCTTCGATAATTTGCTTGGCGATGCTAAGCGCGTAATTGATAGGAATAGCAAATCCAACGCCTGAATAATTGCCCGAGTTTGACGTGATAAGCGTGTTCACACCAATAACGCGGCCCTGCGCGTCAACAAGCGCGCCGCCGGAGTTGCCCGGGTTGATGGCAGCGTCCGTTTGAATCATGTTCGGATAAATAGTTGGCCCAGCAGGCTTTTTGCCTCTGTTGAAAATGCTGTCCAAGTCGCTTTGCTGGCGCGCGGGAATAACTTGCGAGCGGCTGGTAGCCGACACCACACCCGTTGCCACCGACTGTTCAAGGCCAAACGGGCTGCCGATTGACATCACCCATTCGCCTACTTTCAGCTTCGACGAATCGCCTAAGTCGGCTGCTTTTAGGTTGGAAACGTTGTCGATTTTCACGACCGCTAAGTCGCTTGACGGATCGGCGCCAACTACTTTTGCGTCGCGCTCTTCGCCGCCAACATTTACTTTCAGCGCATCAGCATTGGCAACCACGTGGTAGTTTGTAAGCACGTAGCCGTCTTTCGAAAGCACAATGCCGCTTCCAAGTGACGATTGCTGCAGATGAGCGGCGTCGGCTCCAGAACGTCCGCCGCCATAAAATGACGGAGTAGCTTTATACACATAAATGCACACAACCGAAGGAAGCGCCTTTTGCGCAACCTGCTCGGCAAGCGTTTCGCTAGTAGGATCTGCGTTGATGGTGCCCGACGAGTCGGAGCCAAGCGTTGTAACGTGCGGCGAGAGCGACGTTCCTGAAACGCCCTGGTAAATGCCAAATCCGCCCGCTGCAAGAGCAAGGCACAAGATGGTAGCACAGGCGCCTCCTGCAAATGCCTTCGCGAACACGTGCTGGCCTTTCTCGTGATGAGCTCGGGCGCGAGATGAGCCTTCATGCGCTGGTGCTTGCTGGGAAGAAACGGGCGCACTTGAAGATGCTGCGTTTTGCGCGGGCGCTGACTGAGGCGGAATGGGCGCACTCTGCTGCGCGGAGGCCTGCGGCGTTGCTGATTGAGGCGGGACGGGCGCACCCTGTGGCGCGGTGGCCTGCGGCGTTGCCGATTGAGGCGGGACGGGAGCGCCGTATGGAATTCCTTGAGAAGTGGATGTGTTGTTCTCGTTTGCATTGTTTAAATCAGTCATAATGTATCCTTTTCGCTTACTGGAACCGTATCACAATGTTCAGTATGACAAGTATCTCTTAAAAGGAACTTAATCATTTATATAAATATCCTGCAGTTTTGTTAAATTTTTGTTACCAAACGGCAAACGAATAACCGCTCTGTGCGGCATAAATGAACGCGCCGCCGCAAGCGTCTAAGCATGCGAAAACGTCGACAAAAACGCGCGGGTACGTTCCTCACGAGGCGAATCGATAACCTGATGCGCACTTCCCTGCTCAACAATCACGCCGCCGTCCATAAAAATGATGCGATCGGCTACATCACGGGCAAAGCTCATTTCATGCGTAACGATAACCATCGTCATATGCTCACGTGCCAAATCTTGAATTACGTTTAACACATCGCGCGTCAATTCGGGATCAAGCGCGCTGGTAGGTTCGTCAAAATACAAAATGGACGGCTTCTTTGCAAGCGCACGCGCAATAGCTACACGCTGCTTTTGGCCACCTGACAGCTCGCAAGGAACAGCATCGGCCTTGTTTGCAAGCCCCATCTTGCCAAGCAGTTCATAAGCGCGCTGTTTTGCCTGTTCAGCGGGAACATGATCAACACGAATAAGCGGATCGGTGATATTGCGTAGCACGCTCATATGCGGAAACAAATTGAATTGCTGAAACACTAAACCAAACGCACTACGAGCTTTGCTAAGCACTTCTTTGGGTGCATAAACGCTGGTAATAGCACCAGAAGAACCCAACCTCTCTGCCTCGCGCGCATCATCGTGTGCTACACATACATCGCCATACGTCAAGGTGCCGCGCTCGATGTTTTCAAGCAGCGTTAAACAGCGCAGCAAGGTTGACTTTCCGCCACCTGAGGGGCCAATAATGGCTACCACTTCACCCTTTTTTACTTCAAGAGAAATACCTTTAAGAACGGGTGTTGCGCCGAAATTTTTGTAGACATCACGAATGCACATAACGGCTGGTGCACCGTGCGAAGCATCTTGTGGCGTTTCTTGTGGAGCGCCGTCCAGCGCATCTTGTGGCGTATCATGCGGCGCGTCTTGCGGCGCGTCTTGCGCGTTCGCAGCAACATCATACAATTCGGGCTTATTTTGTGATTGCTGTGTCATTACTCTATCCTCTCTTGCACGCTTTCCCCTTGCGGCCGCGCAATGCGCATCGACGCTATACAAAGCGCGCTACCAGGCATTTCATCTGCGTTCTTACATTGCTTCCCGTGCTGGTTAGTCGGAATAATACGAAAAGCGCTTCTCGATTTTTGCTAACACAAGCTCGATGAGCGAGCTGAAAACCCAGTAAATGACGGCGGCAAACGCAAACGGAATCATGCTTGCGGCTGATGCAGCAAGTGTTTTCGCAACGCTGAACATCTCGGCAATACCCAATACATATGCAAGCGACGTGTCTTTAACAAGCGTAATGATTTCATTGCCTAACGCGGGCAAAATTCGCTTAAATACCTGCGGTAATACAATAAGCATAAAGGTTTGCTTGCGCGTATAGCCAAGCACTTGGGCAGCTTCATACTGGCCTTGAGGAATCGATTGAATGCCGCTGCGATAAATTTCTGCAAAATATGCCGCGTAGTTCAAGATAAAACCAATCGAGCACGCGATAATTTTCCACTCAGTAGAAAGTCGCAGGTGAAAGATATAGAAAGGACCAAAGGTGATGGCAATAAGCTGAAGCATAAGCGGTGTGCCGCGCATGATGGAAATGTAAATGCGCGTTAGATACGCAAGAGGCACAAAACGCGAACTGCGACACAGCGCTATCAGAACTCCCAAAGGTAAGGCACCCATCAGCGTGATTGCAAAAATAAGTAACGAAGAATAGAAGCCTTGCGCTAAAAGCCCCATTGTTGCGCCTATGTCCATTGCGTCCCTTTCTTACGTACTTTGTACCGGTTGCTATGCCGGCTGATGTAGCTGTTTGTATGCGTTTGCACTATTCTTGCACGGTGTCCCAACAGAAAAGTGCAGCGCCGCTGTGCAGCGCCATGCCAAACGCCAAAGCGCTCCCCCAACAGGAGCGCTTTTGTGCTGGTAGTGGGATTATTTTAACACCCAACCTTCATAGCGAAGCCCGTAACTTGCGTATTTATCGCACAGGTTCTTCACCGTTCCGTCTTTGTACATTTCGCGCAAGGTATCGCTTACTTTTTGCGCAAGCGCTGTGTTGCCTTTCGCAAATGCGACGGCATAGTGTTCCGACGATAGCTTTTCATCGAGAATGCGGTAGCTTGTTTTTGACTGCGCCAACTGGTATGCAGCAATCGACATATCGCATGCAACCGCATCAACAACGCCCGACTCAAGCTGCAAAAATGCTGCGTTGTAATCGGCAACAGTGTCCAAGCGCGAAAATTGCGCCGCTAATTCTGCGCGACCATTGCTGCTAGCAGGCGTTTTCAGAATTTTGTCGGCCGCCGATTCAACTTGTGTAAGAACTGCCTTTTTCGATAAATCGGACAGCTCTTTTATTGGCGAATCGCTGCGCACAACAATAACCTGCGCGTTTAGCATATACGGTTCCGAGAACGTGTACAAATTCTCGCGACCTTCTTTCGTGAAGCCGTTCCAAATGCAGTTGATCATGCCCGAATTGAGCGCAACGTCTTTGGTATCCCAATCGATAGGCGATGCCTTAAACGTCATGCCCGTACGCTTGGCAACTTCACGCGCTAAGTCGAGGTCGAAGCCTTCGTACGCACCATCTTTGCCCATAAAGCCATACGGCGGATACGAAGCGTCAAATCCAACGGTAAGTGTATTGCTATCAGCGCTTTCGGACGATGACGACATGCACGAGCTAAGCATAAGCGCGCCCAGCACCAAAGCTGCGCACAAGCAAATACGCGCCGCTGTTTTCAGTGAGCGTGACGATGCAGCAGGTACAGCCTTGTTTGGCAGCACGGCTGCGCGGCACGCGGCGTTAGGCGCAAGGGCGCCGCTGGTGGCGCGAGCCTGCCTGCAGCTACGATTGTGGTGCTCAGCACGGAAATAAGAACGCGTAGAACGAACAGCACGGCGCAGGTTTGTGCGTAAAGCATCCAAAGCTTGCATTGTCATCACTCCTTTGAAGGTGTTTGTCACTTTTATTGATGGTTCAGTACTTTATCACAGTAGAGTAATAAAGCAAGCCCTTGCATGCAAGTTTTTCGCGAGCGCCCATTCCTTCACATCTTACACAAAATTGCTCAACAAAAGCCACTGCTCTATTTCTAGAACAGTGGCTTGCAATGAAAGCGTAGAGGAAATAAGAATCAGCCGTATAAAGCTGCGTTCTATAAAATGTAGCTTTATAACTCCTAACGATGCGTGCTAAATCTTCTGTATGCGCACAGAATTACAACGCTGCATACACTAAGAGCGAACGCCATAAGCAACGCTGCTGTATCGGCCGTGCGTGGCATGCCTGCACTACCAGGTGCACTTTTGTCCGCAGAAGCATTTGCTTGCGTACCGTTTGCTTGCGCAGGTGTCTGAACACT
>CAMPNZ010000035.1 GCA_946892075.1 uncultured Coriobacteriales bacterium | reverse complement strand
TAAGTTATGAAGCCTTTTTAGCGTTAATGATAGTTGCAATTGTACAAATAATATTCTCTAAGTTATTAAAACTATATTGGTCAAAAAAGATTTAAAAATATCATAGTAAAGGTATTAGACGATAGACAGTTAAAACGAACAAGAAAATCCAGTTGGAGTTGCTTCCCTAAAAAAAACTGGTACACTAACCATAATGTAAGGTAGGAGGGATTGATATGGTAGGTAAAAGCTGGAAAACTTTTCAAATCATTCAATTGGTAATCTTCTTAATCGTTAGTGTGTTCTTGCTCGTAAGAACAGTAGATGGACACGGTGCTGTACAGACTTTAGAGGTAAAGCTGATTAGCTTTGCTGTATGGGGACTTTTTTATCTTGGTGTATTGGCAATAGAGTGGTTAACATATTTAATTACACGCCATTTTAACCATTAAATACCAATTTTCGAGCATATTCTTTGTAAGGACGGAAGTCTCGACATTCACACCTTGATGATCTATGCATCGGAATGTGGTATCAAAAACAGATGCAAGGGTATACAGAGGTACTTTTATGATTATATCGTGAACGTAGCTCGTAGTGCTCCATTCATTATGAGAAAAATATGCCGCGGTTTTGAGTTATACTGTGCGTTGTACTATAGATTTTGCCTTGCGTTGTACGTTATTGTGCCTTGCACTATAGCTTGGCCGATACGCTACAACGCAGGCGTTTCGATGACTTGTTTACGCAGAAAGGACACTCCTATGCTTGAGATTGGACAGCCTGCTCCCGATTTTGCTTTACCTGATCAGGATGGCGTTGTTCGCCATTTATCCGACTTTAAAGGCAAGCGCGTTATTTTGTACTTCTATCCAAAAGACATGACGCCTGGTTGCACAAAACAAGCATGCGCGTTTGGTGAGCTGTATCCTCAGATTCAGGAAAAAGGCGCTGTCGTACTGGGTATAAGCAAAGACAGCGTAGCATCGCATAAGCGCTTTCAGGAAAAGTACAACTTGCCATTTTTGCTGCTTTCTGATCCGGAAACGCAGGTTATTCAAGCCTATGACGTGTGGAAAGAAAAGAAAAACTACGGAAAAGTATACATGGGCATTGTGCGCAGCACGTATCTTATTGATGAAAACGGCGTTATCGTACAGGCACTTGAAAAAGTAAAGCCTGCTGAAAACCCCCAGCACATGCTAGGAGCGCTTGCATGAGAGCAATCATCGCACCTGCAAAGCAGATGCGTGTAGCTACTGATAGCATTTCAGCCACACAGCTTCCTGTATTCTTACAGAAAACACAGCAACTGCAACGTTGGATTGCCTCGCTTAGTTTTGACCAGCAAAAATGTTTGTGGGCATGCAATGACGCGCTCGCGCAACAAAACGCCGAGCGTTTCGCGCATATGGATGTGCATGCAAACCTTTCACCTGCACTTTTATCGTATAGCGGCATTCAATATACCTATATGGCGCCGTGCGTTCTTACTGATAGTCAGCTTGCGTATGTGCAGGAACACCTGCGCATCCTCTCAGGCTTTTACGGTGTGCTAAAACCGCTCGATGGTGTTGTGCCGTATCGTTTGGAAATGCAAGCGAAAGCAGCCGTTGACGGTTATAAAAATTTGTACGATTTTTGGGATCGCTTGTTATACGATGAAGTTATCGATGACAGCCGCGTTATTATCAACCTTGCTTCAAAAGAGTATTCTCAGTGCATCAAGGCGTATACCACCCCACAAGACACCTTTATTACCTGCGTTTTTGCTGAATTGTCGGGTACAAAGGTGGTACAAAAAGGCGTGTATGCGAAAATGGCGCGCGGCGAAATGGTGCGCTTTATGGCGCAGATTCACGCTGAAACACCTGAACAGTTGAAAGCGTTTAATTGGAGTGGGTATCAATTTTGCGAGGAACGCTCAGATGATACCCAGTATGTTTTTCTTAAAGCATGTGCGCAGTAATTGGCAACAGGCGGTAGGCGAACGGCATTGCAGTGCACAAGGCGGCATTGCGCCTGGTGGATTGGGAACGCAGCCCTCATAGGTCTGCGAGCAGTTTCAGCGCCGTGCATGCCGCCACCTGCCAGCTGCAATACGTTCCTCATCAGCTGCAACACCGTTTTCGCTACTACAGCAGATCATCAGTACTGTTACATTAGCACCGTCACTTTTTGACCAGCGCCGAAGCGCATGTGCTTTAGCGTGCCCAGCTATTACAGCAGCGATACCACGTAGTGCACGCGAGCAACGCAATCTTCGCGCTTCATAAGCTCCATGCTTTCAAACAGGGGAGGCGACACCATATTGCCCGCAATTGCTACACGGAGCGGTTGAAATACCGCCTTAGGTTTCAGCTGCATTGTGTCACACAACTGCTTGACGGCATCTTGCATAGCATTGCATTCCCACGGAATGCTCGTATCTGCCAAAATAGCCTCACACGCTACCAGCACGTCTTTAGCGCGGCTGTCCGCTTTTGCAAGCACCTTTTTGAACGACGTATCGTCAAGTTCTGTAAGCGTGCTTCCCCAAAACATAAACGCAAGTTTGTCGGGAATTTCTTCAAAGCGCACTAAACGCTGCCCGATAAGCGCAAACGTTTTTTCAGCCCAGACATCAAGCGCGAAGAATTCAGGCGCAGCTCCTGCTTTTTCAATCCACGGACGCGCGCGCTGCGCCCATTGCTGCGTTGAAAGTTCGCGAATGTACGCACCGTTCATCCAGTCAAGTTTCACTTCGTCAAAAATTGCATCTTTTTTCGTAATGCGTGCTAAGTCGAACGCTTTGCACAACACATCGCGCGAGATAAGCGTTGTTTCTCCGTCAAGCGACCATCCCAGCAAGGCCAAGAAATTCACCATTGCGTCAGGAAGGTAGCCCTTGTCGCGATATTCTTCAACGCTCGTTGCGCCGTGACGCTTCGAGAGCTTTTTCCCGTCGCTGCCAAGAATCATCGACAAATGCGCAAATACGGGCGGCGTTTTGCCCAACGCTTCATATATAAGAATTTGGCGCGGCGTGTTCGAAAGGTGATCATCACCGCGAATAACGTGTGTGATCTGCATATTTATGTCGTCACACACAACCGCGAAATTGTATGTTGGCGTACCGTCCGAGCGCACGAGAATCATATCGTCCATCACATCGGCTGGAAACGACATGTGTCCGTAAACAGCATCGTCAAATTCGATGGCAGGGTGATTATCAGGCACTTTTAAGCGCCACACAAACGGATCGCCTGCATCAAGATGTGCTTGCACCTCTTGGTCGCTCAAGTGGCGACACGCGCGGTTGTATCCCGAGTATCCACCCTGTTCAGCCTGCATTTTCTCGCGTTCTTCATCAAGCTGTTCTTTGCTGCAAAAGCACCGATACACCGCCCCGCAATCGATAAGCTGTTGCAGCGCTTTCTGGTAGGTATCCATGCGTTCTGTCTGGCGATACGGCCCATAAGCGCCGCCAACTTCCGGACCTTCGTCCCAATCAAGCTGAAGCCAGCGCATTGCATCAACAATGATGCGTATGTTTTCATCGGTCGAGCGGGTAGGGTCGGTATCTTCTATGCGCAGAACAAAGCTGCCTCCTGTTGCACGAGCAAACGCCCAGTTAAAGATTGCAGTTCGGGCGCCTCCTATGTGAAGCTTGCCTGTGGGCGATGGAGCAAATCGTACGCGAACAGGAGAGGAGTGCTGTGCCATAATGAAGCCTTTCTCTTTCATTGACGTGGTATAGCTCATATTATAGTTGCTTTGAGCGCCGTGTGAGCGCGAAGCCTAAAAGAAAGCACACAATTGCACTAAGCGCACTTGTTGCGCCCCATATAAGCGCCAGTTTTTGCCAAAATGCTTCGGGAAGCGCAGAAATAAGAAGCGAATCGGCGCTAAAACTCCAATTTCCTTGAGGGAACAGCGCTTCGTGAAATTGAGTAAAAAAGTCAGTGAAGTTGCACAAGGACGCCAGTATGCCGCCCGCAAACAAAATAAGCGTAACGATACCTGCGTACTTGAGCGCGCGCCCCAGGTAAATGCGTTGTTTTGTGAAGAAGAGCAGCGCTGCAAGCACAAGGCTTACCACAGCGCTTGCGACGGATACCTTGCGCGCGATAACGCCTAAGGTATAAACGTCGTCCAGGTGTGTAAGCGCTGCTTGCGTGATGAAAAAACGCTCGTCAAGCTTGGTAATGTTTGCAGGCGCTTGCTGCATAATCGTGTGTTTGCGAAAGCTTGCGTTTGCGTGCTTGATCATCGACTTGATTGCTTTGTGAGTATCGTACATATCAGCCAGTGCTGTGCGCACTTTTGCATTGATATTGCGGCCTTGAGCTGCGTTTATTTTTAGTTGGGCAGACAGCAGTCGTTTTTTATTGTGCGCGCCAAACGAGTAGTCGCGCAGCTCGCCTGCCATATAAACCAATTCATATTGCGTAAACACGCGATTACGCTGCACTGCATCTTTCGCAGCAACTTTTTCAATGCTCGCACGTGCACAAGCGCGCGTTACGTGAGGCTGCATACACACAAATAATCCGCACGTCAGAAGAAATATGCACAGGCTTATGCTTAGCAGAATATGTGCCGAACGAAACAGATGCGCGCGTGCTGTTTTTGCGTGCGGGGAAGGGCATGATGTGACGCAGGTGTTTGTGCGCTTGGCGTGCTGCGTGCTTTCTGTAGCGTGCTCTGCAGTGCATTTCTCGGTGCACTCGGCGTGCTCAGCGTGCTGTGTAAGCTGTACATCTGCTGTTTTGCTGGCAGATGCCGCTGCGCATGGTGTATGATCTTGCGTTTCGCTGTTGCTTTTGCGTGTCACTTTTTATCGCATTCTCGCATAGCGCGTTCGTTATTCTTACATGAGTACTATAAGCAAATAAGTGCTATACGCGTATTATACCCATCTTTTGTTCTGTTAAGGCAGAACGGTTTATTCGTTTGCGGCAGAACTGGCTGCGTTTACTGGCTGCGTTTACCGGCGTGGGTTGCGCGTTTGCGGCGAACGGGATCGCGCACCTGGCAGCGGTATTGGCTGCTCGGCGGAAGCGCCGCACGCACAATGCCGTGCCGTTCTTGTTGTTCAACCAGCATCGTTTTCACGGGTATTCGCACTTTCGAGCACTACTGTACGTCCACCCAGATGGTTGCTGCCGTAATACCTTTCATGTCTTTCGATATCGTTGGCAAAGGTCCTAAGCGCGAGAAAACGCCTGCAAACTGCCCATTATAGATGTACAAGCCATTGAGGTTGTTGTACAGCTGGCCCGCTTGCTGCACTTCGTCATCGCGGCGCTGTTCAATATCGGTATCGGGCGGCAGCGTAAGCGTTTTGTAAGGCTGGATGTAGTGCTGCGCAATCATTGGAAAACCCGCTTTGCTATCAACAAAACGCTCAATCAACGCATCCCACTTTTCTTGCGTTGTGCCAAGACCTGCATACACATTGTCGGCGCCATAGTGGTCAACAGGTTTGATAATCCACTGGTTCTTGTTTTCATGTATTGCCTGTTCAGTAACGGCATATGAGGTAAGCGGTAGCGTCAGCGGCACTGTTTCTTGAATAAATTCTATTTCGTTTTTTGTAAGAAATGCCTGCGTTTGCGGATGCGTAAGAATTTGGAAAATTTGCTTGTCGTGCACAATATGTCCCGCAAAGCTGCCAATAAGCGTTACGCACCCCGCACGCAGCGCGTCAAGAAACGGCTTCGACTCGTCCCAAAATTCCAACACGTCGTTGGTAACACAGCGGCGCCAAATTGCATCGATTACGTCGCCTTCTGGTGAGCGCGCATGCTTACCGTCAAAGGAAATATCGCGCACATCGCACACAACGCAGTGGTAGCCGCGCGCTTCAAACAGCTTCGCAAACAGATAGAACTCGTCTACAACGCCATGGTCAAGATAATCGCAGATTGCAAACGTCGGATTTTTATGCGCATTATCGGACGACTCGTAAATTTTGATAAACGTGCTTACCCAGCTTTCGAACAGCTCACAGCCTGCAACGCTATGGCGTTTTGCGAATTCCTTAAACGTAGCGCTTTGCTCAATAGAATGCGTGATCTCGCGGTTTTCGTTCATACCGCTTGAGCCATCGCCGTTAAATTCGCAAAATTTAAGCGTATTGTTTGCTTCGTCGTAGAACGTGTCAACGCGCGCAAACGGCAACACGTCTTTGTATCCGCGCGGCAGCAAAATAAGCTCTTTCAAGCGCGCATCAAAATCAAAAATGTCGCGGTAACTGGGGTTATCAAGGTAGTGCTGTATCACTTTGCACAAAATGCGATGCGTGTTTTCGGCCGTATATTTGAACATGGTATAGCTTGCTGCATTGAACAGTTTTGGTGTGAAACTTGCCTCAACAACGCGATGATGCACAATGGCGCTTGACTGTTGCATATACGCGTGCGCACGACGTCGTGACGCAATATCACCATTCAGGCGAGCGCTTATGTCGAAATACTCTTCTACTAAAGCTTTATTACTTTTCATGGTACGTGCCACCTCTTTCGTCACGTTTGTGTATACCCCTCAACGCACGCGTTCAATTCTACGGCGCACAATCAATTCTTATGTACGTTCTACTATACCCGTAAAACGCCCGCCGCGCTCTATCAGCCAAAGAACACAGATAAGTTACACTCGCAAAAAACGCGCCTGGGTTCTTCGCCATTCGTTTTATAATAGATGCGTCATATAAATCCCGAGGGGTATGTGGAGTTAGCGCCACACTGACCTCTACTCCAAGGGGGCAAAAGGAGAAAATATGAATACACAGCCCCGTTCTTTTTTGTTTACGTCCGAATCGGTTACCGAAGGTCACCCCGACAAAATGTGCGACCAGATTTCCGATGCAATTCTTGATGCAATTTTGGCAAAAGAAATCGATCTTGCGCGTGCAGGCTATATTGCACCCAATGGCGCACCGGCAAATCCGGCGCTGTTTCGTTGCGCGTGCGAAACGTTTATCTCTACTGGACTTGTGGTGGTTGGCGGCGAAGTGCGCACGCAAGCCTATGTTGACGTGCCGGAAATTGTGCGCAGCGTTATCGATGAAATTGGTTACAATCGCGGCAAATATGGTTTTGACGCCCACACGTGCGGCGTTATGAATGCCATCCACGAACAAAGCCCTGATATTGCGCTTGGCGTTGACGAATCGTACGAAATTCAGCATGCTGCAGGTTCTGACAGTGAACACGCACTTGATAAGTACGACACTATCGGCGCAGGTGACCAAGGCATGATGTTTGGCTATGCGTGCGACGAAACGCCAACGCTTATGCCGATGCCCATTTATGTTGCGCATCGCCTTGCCGAGAAGCTTACCGAGGTGCGCAAAAATGAAACGCTCGACTATTTGCGTCCCGATGGAAAAACGCAGGTCACGATACGTTATGTTGATGGACGCCCGCAAGCAGTTGAGCGCGTTGTGGTGTCAACACAGCATGCAGAAGATGTGTCAATGGACACCTTGCGCGACGATATTGTGCGCTTTGTTGTGCATCCTGTGCTTGAAGCCGCGCACATTGAGCTTGCGCGTGACGCGCAGGTGTTTATCAATCCTACCGGGCGTTTTGTTGTGGGTGGCCCTATGGGTGACGCCGGCTTAACGGGCCGCAAAATTATTGTTGATACCTATGGCGGCATGGGTCGCCATGGCGGCGGCGCGTTCTCAGGAAAAGACTGCACGAAAGTTGACCGCTCAGCTGCGTATGCAGCGCGTTGGGTTGCGAAAAATGTTGTTGCTGCAAAGCTTGCGTCACGCTGTGAAGTGCAGGTAGCGTACGCTATTGGCGTTGCGCATCCCGTATCGATTATGGTTGACACCTTTGGCAGTGCACATGTTGACGAACACCTTATTGAGCGTGCTATTGCGCAGGTATTCGATTTGCGCCCTGCAGCTATTATCGACGAGCTCGATTTGCGCCGCCCGATTTATCGCAAAACGGCAAGTTACGGCCATTTTGGTCGTGAATTACCCGATTTTACGTGGGAGCAAACCAACATGGTTGACAAGCTTACGCGCGCCGTTGCTGCGCTTTCGTAACGATGCACCATGAAGCTTGCTGACGTTATTGTTGATGTAGCATCCACGTGTCTTGAAAGCACGTACACGTATCGCGTAAACGACACGTCTGACCAGGTCGATTATCCGCTTGAAGTGGGTTGTGTTGTTATGGTTCCGCTTGGCGCGCGCAGCGTTCTTGGATTTGTTGCGCGCGTCTACACGTCAGATGCGGGTGCGTGCCCTGTTAAGCGCCTGCGATCGATACAGCGCGTGTGTTCGCAGCCGTATTTCACGCAGCTTCAACTGCAATGTGCATACTATATGGCGCGCTACTATATCGCGCCGTTATCAGCCTGTATTCGCCTTTTTATGCCGCCCGGTGGAGTAGGAAAAGTAGTGCGCGCGCCGCATGGGGAACCTGGTACGGGTGGCGAGCCCACTTCCGCATCTGTTGCGGGTGGAACACCTGTCGTTCCTGGTGAGGAACGCGTTGTCGATGGAGCACGTGATGGTGCATCCGTTCCCGCGGCCGATACCATGCCACCGTCCGCGCCCGCACCTGCGCCTTCACGCGCATGGATCTATCGCGGTCCTGTTATGCACGCGCAGCAAGATACGTGGCTTGAAATTACGCCCGAAGGTGCTGCCTATGCGCCTCCGCGCAATGCGCATCGCCAAAGTGCGCTGCTTGATGCGCTGAAAGCTGGCCCTTTGCTGCTAAGCGAGCTTGCGCTTCAATTTGATCGCGCAACAAGCACTGTTAATTCCCTCGTCAAAAAAGGCTTCATCACCAAAACAGTGCAAGCGCATTCCTACGCGCTTTCCAGTGTGAACCAGCCGCACTATACGCGCCCGTTTCAGCTTAACGAGCACCAGCGCGCCGCCATCTCTTGCATCACGCAGTGCATGGATAGTGCCTGTGGTCAGGCAGTTGTCGTGGACGGCGTAACGGGCTCAGGCAAAACGGAAGTGTATCTTGAAGCCATTGCGCATTGTTTGCAGGAAGGGAAAAACGCCATCGTTCTTGTTCCCGAAATTTCGCTTACACCGCAAACAGTTGCGCGATTTCGCGGTCGTTTTGGCAATATGGTTGCGCTTTTGCACTCGCGCCTTACCACAAAAGAGCGCTTTGAGCAGTGGCAAAGCATCTATCAGCGCCACGCACGCGTTGTGGTTGGTGCGCGCAGTGCACTGTTTTGCCCCTTGCGCGATATCGGCCTTATCATTATCGATGAAGAACACGTTGAAACCTACAAGCAAGAAGCAGCGCCGCGTTATCATGCGCGCGATGTTGCCTGGTGGATGGCGCAGCAAACAGCAGCTACGTTGGTGCTTGGCTCGGCCACGCCGTCGCTTGAAACGCTTGAAGCGGTTAAGCGTAAAAACTGGCATCACGTAAAGCTTACTACGCGTGCAAACGGCGCTCCCATGCCGCCCATAACGGTTGTTGACATGGCAGCCGAATTTGGCGGCGGTTCGCGTTCGATGTTTTCGCGCACGCTTCAGCAAGCGCTTGTTCACACGCTGCAACACAATCATAAAGCGGTTCTTATGCTTAACCAGCGCGGTTTTGCTCGCTTCGTGTTGTGTCGTGATTGCGGTTATACGCCTGAGTGTACGCACTGTTCAACCAAGCTTACCTTTCATGAAGTAAACCATCGCTTAATGTGCCATCATTGCGGATATAGTGCACCTTTACCTGCGGTTTGTCCTGTTTGTAACAGCCCGTACTTGAAGAAATTTGGTGCGGGAACGCAGCGTGTTGAAGCGGAATTGCACAGCTTTTTAAGTCAGCAAGTTGCGCTTACGTACGAGGTGCCGGTGGTCCGCATGGACGCCGATACCACCTCTGCGCGCTATGCGCACGAGCGCTTGCTTGATGAGTTTGCGTCATACGAAACAGGCGCCGTTTTGCTGGGAACGCAAATGATTGCCAAGGGCCTCGATTTCAAAGACGTAACGCTTGTTGGCATCATAAACGCTGATACAACGCTTAATTTACCAGATTATCGCAGTCATGAGCGCACCTTCAATTTAATTGAACAGGTGGCGGGACGCGCGGGGCGCGATGTGTTGCCTGGGCGCGTTATCTTGCAAACATATAACCCGCGCACACTGCCCATTCAAGCAGCTGCACATTACGATCGCGCTGCATTTATAAGCGGCGAACTGGAAAAACGCAGGCAGTTCGGCTACCCTCCGTTCACATCGTGCGTCAATATTTTGGCATGGGGCTCTCAAAAAGACGGTACGCGCCGCGCTTTGGAGCAGTTTCGCTGCGCGTTGATGGAGCATCTTGCGTCAAAGGAATGTAGCACGTGGTGGGTATCTGATGTTCTTGCGTGCGTGCTTGAGAAAGTGCGTGAAATTTATCGCTTTCACATTTTTATAAAAGCGCCTCGTGACGCTGCTGTTTCTGATGTTTTGTACGATTTGGTGCGCAAACGCAAAGCTGTTGCGGGTGTGAATATTGCTTTGGATGTAGACCCTTTAAGCGTTATGTAATCGTGCTGAATGGTGCTGAATAATGCTGCTATCTGCTGTAATGTGAACTTTTGTAGTTTGTGTGGCGTCACGTGGCATGCGCTTTTCGTGACAAAAAAATGATACAATGCATTTTGTATTATTGCGTCAAAATTCATATATTTAAGTAAATAGAGTGCTTAATTTCAGCAGTGAAAGGATATATTTGTGACTGTTAAATCAAAAAAATCCCAAGTAAATGCTAAAAAAGGAACAAGCGCTTCGAATGACCGTGTTCAGGAGCCAGTAGGCGAGCAAAGCGTTCAAGAAGAAAAAACTACAAAAAAATCAAAAGCTTCGCGTTCACATGGCGTTTCAGAGGCGGCCGCAGCGAAGAAAACAGCTTCAACAAAACATGAAACTGAATCTGGCAAGAAGAGCAAAAAAAGTACTTCCAGCACCAAGCAAGCTACAAGCACCAAACGTGAAAAAAGTTCAACAGTTGCAACAAGCGCTCAAAGCAAAAAAAGCCCGCAAACGCCCGCAGCACAAGATAAAACGCCTGATACCGCTTCAAAAAATACCTCCAATAGCACCGCTGCAAAGAAAAGTTCTTCTCGTAAAAAAACAAGCACGGTAAGCAGTGAAGTGTCTTCAACTGAAAAGTCGAGTAAGGAAAACGCCTCGTCAGAAAAGAAATCTGTGCGTTCTAAAAAAGAGGCATCGGCTAGCAGCAACGCTTCAGAAAAAAAAGAAACAGCTGCTGAAAAAACTTCAAAGTCAAAGAAAACGGCAAGCGCTGCCTCAACGAAGAAAGCTGCTAACTCTGCAGCTTCTAAAAAAGCAGCAAGTTCCAAGAAGTCTGCCACAGCCACAAGCGTTCAGCCAAGTGCCAACAACGAAAGCGCGACCAGCGCATCTGCTGCCGACGCCAGTTCTGCATCCAGCACTCCGCACGCGAAGAAAGAATCAAGCCGCACGTCAAGCAGTCGTGCAAAAGCAAGCGCACCATCCAGCGTCGCTTCTCCTTCAAGCGCATCCCACGCGAACAAGAACGCAAGCACCGCTTCATCGGCTAGCGCAGCATCTTCTGACATCGACGCAGAGCCTTCGGTTGACGATTTAACAGCAGAAACATTTGATGATGTGTCCATTGATGACATGTCGGCCTCCGACCTGGAGAAAGTTATTACACACGAAACCGACTTGCTCGAAGGCATTCCCGAGGAAGAACTCAATGCAGTGCCTGATGCTCCGCTGCCAAAAGTGAAGGCGTCGCGCACGTCGAAGATTAAATCGGGCCGCGTGCGGACGGTTGATACCGGAGTGACGATGCTGACGGGCGATCCCGTTCGCATGTATTTGAAGGAAATCGGCAAAGTGTCGTTGCTTGATGCCAACGAAGAAGTTGACCTTGCGAAGAAAATTGAGGACGGCATTAAGGCTGGTCGCAAGCTTGAAGAGCTGGATGCTGCCGGTACGGAGCTGTCGCGCTTGGAGCGCCGCAAACTCTCGCGTATTGAAATGACGGGCCTTGACGCTAAACAAATGCTTATTGAGGCAAACTTGCGCTTGGTTGTGTCTATCGCGAAGCGTTATGTTGGACGCGGCATGCTGTTCCTTGACCTTATCCAAGAGGGCAATTTAGGACTTATTCGCGCTGTTGAGAAGTTCGACTACACGAAGGGCTTCAAGTTTTCCACCTACGCAACATGGTGGATTCGCCAAGCAATTACCCGCGCCATCGCCGATCAGGCGCGCACCATTCGCATCCCTGTTCACATGGTTGAAACTATCAATAAATTGGTGCGCATTCAGCGAAATTTGCTTCAAACGCTCGGGCGCGAACCTACACCTGAAGAAATCGGCAAAGAGATGGGCATGACGGCCGAAAAAGTGCGCGAAATTCAAAAAATTAGCCAAGAACCCGTTAGTTTGGAAACACCTATCGGCGAGGAAGAAGATTCTCAGCTGGGTGATTTCATTGAAGATGAAGCGACGATTGCGCCAGCTGAAGCCGCTAGTTATTCCATGCTCCAAAAGCAGCTTGCAAAAGTGCTTGATGGTTTAGCGGAACGTGAGCGCAAAGTGATTGTGCTTCGTTTTGGTTTGGAAGATGGACACCCGCGCACCTTGGAAGAGGTGGGTCGCGAGTTTAAAGTAACGCGTGAGCGCATTCGTCAGATTGAAAGTAAAACGCTTGCGAAGCTGCGCCATCCTTCGCGTTCGTCAAAATTGAAAGACTACCTTGAAGTGTAGTGAGAACAGCGCGGCACAGGCTTTACCGCGCGATACGTTTGAGTGTTATGCCAGTTGTTTGCCTGGTTCTCAGCAATTGCTTGCGCAGGAAATGAAAACGCTTGGCATTAAGCGCGTTCGCCCGCTTCAAAGCGGTGTGGCATTTTTTGCTGATAAGCTGCACATTTATACGTTTTTGCTGTACAGCCGCCTTGCAGCGCGCGTAACACTTATACTTGCGCGTGTTCCCGCACCCGATGCCGATACGCTCTATCGCCATGTTACTGATCTGAACTGGTGCGATATTATTGCGCCAGGCGCCACGATTGCCGTTAAAGCAGCAGGTACGCATCAGCAACTTCGCAATACGCACTTTACAGCCCTCAAAGTAAAAGATGCCATCGTTGACACCTTGCGCGCTGCGCGTTCACAGGAAACGGTGCACATCAAAGGTGCGCGCGATAAGCGTAGTTTGGCTGCACAGCAGCAGGTATGCGCTTCTATCGACGTGCGTTTGCGTGAAAATCGTGCTACTCTTTCACTTGACCTTAGTGGCGGAACGCTGGGGCGGCGTTTTTATTTTGACGACCGAGTGCATGAAAAAGCACCACTTGAGGCCCTTGTTTGTGCTGTTTTGGCGCAGCGCATCTGCCAGCAAACGCCCGCTTGTACGCTTATTGATCCGTGCGCGTATAGTGCTATTTTTCTGCTTGAGGCCTTGTGTGCGCGCTTGGACGTTCCCATTCATGCGTATCGTCGTTCATGGGGTGTTCGCGCGTGGGCGTTGCATGATAGTGACATGTGGAACGATGTGCACAATCAAGCTACGCGTGCCTACACCGATGCCATTCAGCAATTTATTGGCGATGTACAGGCGAAACGAGAAAGTGCCTGGGCGCTTATGTGCACGCATGCCGCCTCTCAGCAGCGCATAATCAAGCAGCTTAAAGCTGCTCATCTTGGAGCTTTGGTAGCATGCAGCGCGGTGCAGTGCTTGATGGTAAACTCGATGAACATCACGCGAGGCATTGAAGCGCTGCAAGCAAGCGTATGCGCAGGCAATGCTTCAGAAAACAAGCTTGTTGTTGCGTCGTGTTATGCGCTGTCGTCTGCGCATTCGCACGCTTCTACTATTGCCTGTCAGCAGCTTATGTTGCAGTGCATACACCAGCTTTCTAATACGGTATGCGCAGCTACGCTTGACGGATCCTTCGTAACAAGCTGTATCGCTCAAGAAGACCCCGCGCCCGAATCCAGCGCCTGTGCCGCTTCAAGCACCGTTTCAACGCTTGAACTTTCATGCGCGCATCAAACGGTGTCGCTAGCGCTTATCGATTGCGTACGTTCCTGTGTAAAAGGTGCATTATACCAGGTAAGCGACACAAATGGCGGTGCTCCTCATCCCTTATACCTTCACGAAGAAGGCTCCTTGCAATTCGCTCAACGCTTAATTAAGTTGCTGCGCGAAAGACGAAAGTTTGCGCGCACCAGTCAGGTTGCAAATTATCGCCTTTACGACGCTGACCTGCCTGAATATGCACTTGCAATCGATGTATACAGCGCTGCGCCAACGCCCGATTTCCAACAAACTCCCCAGCAGCTGTATTTGCACATTAGCGAATACGCACCTGCGCGATGCATTTCTCCCACCAAGGCTGCGCGACGTTTTGCCGATGCGCTTACTATTGCGTCGTGCGTTTGTAATGTTCCTGC
>CAMPNZ010000034.1 GCA_946892075.1 uncultured Coriobacteriales bacterium | reverse complement strand
CTTACGCTCAGCATGTTACGCACATTAAACCTGATAGCGCTAATATTTTACGGACGCATTTCCGTGAACAGTAAAGGAGTAATATGAAGCACGCACGCCAAGCGCATACTCAAAGAAATCGCTTTTGGGATGTTGTTTTTTACGTCGCGCTTATCGTTTTTATCGGTTCGCTGGTGTCGCTTGGCGCGCTGGTGTTTAGTTATTGGCAAGGTCAGCAGTCGTATGAAACGGTTGCGCACGACGCCAACGTCGATTTGTCGGTATTTGACACGCCTGCGCCGCTTGAAGCCAAAAAGTCGGACATCACTATCGATTGGCCGCGCTTGCAAGCTATGAATCCCGATATCAAAGCATGGATTTATATTCCGGGAACAAAGGTGAATTATCCTATTGTGCAAGGAAGCGACAACGAATACTACCTTACGCACGACGCCAAGCGCACGCAAGGGCTGCTCACACACCATGGCAGCATTTTTCAAGATTATCGCAACACGCCTCGCTTTAGCGACCAGGTAAATTTCTTGTACGGACACCATATGCGCGACGGGTCGATGTTTGCAGCTATCGCCGCTATGCGCATGCAAGCAAACTACGAAGCGCAGCGTGACGTGTATATTTTCACTCCTGAACAGCTGTATCATTTGCGTTCGTTTTCGCTTTTGTTCGTTAATGCAGACGATCCGTTAGTGCAGCCCAATTTTCCCGATCGCACTGCATTTAATGCCTACATTACCGACAAAATGAATCGCAATGTTGTTGAAACGCCCGATATGCCTGAAGCAAGCGGCATCTCGAAGCTTTTTGCGCTTATTACCTGCGATAATAACATTGTTCACGATGGGCGCTGCGTGCTGTATTGTAATGTTGTCGAGCAGGTTGCAGTAAATGCAGCTACGTCAACAGGCAGCGTGTCGTCGTTTATCGACAAAAAAGCGCTCGGTGAACTGGATGCTCAGCTGAACAAAACCGTTCCAAAACCTTAGCGCAAAAAGCTGTGTGCGCGGTTTGCTTGCTTCATTTAACCAGATGAGGCGTTTGTTGGCGGTTTTTGCACTGCGTTCTACCCGCGGGGTTGCGTGTGCGGTGTGTGTGCGATGTGTGCTATGATGTGCCTTTATACAACGAGGGAGGATAGAAGGGCGCTATGGATAAACAACCGGCTGTATTGCCCGATCACATGGAAGAAGAGTGTGCCGTTTTTGGCGTGTATGCGCCGGGCAGTGATGTTGCGCGCATGACGTGCTTCGGGCTGCAGGCACTTCAGCACCGCGGGCAAGAAAGTGCTGGTATAGCCGTAGGCGATGGCGAGCGTGTTGTTATCGAGAAGAATTTGGGCCTTGTAACGCAGGTTTTTAACGAAGCATCGCTGGCGGCACTGCAAGGTAATGTTGCTGTTGGTCATGTGCGCTATTCAACAAGTGGCGGCGGTACGTGGGAAGCAGCTCAGCCGCATCTTTCCGCTATCGATGACGTACAAATTGCGCTTGCGCATAACGGTACGCTTGTAAACACCCAAGAGCTGCGCGATTTTATTAGCTCGTGTTCGATAGATCTTATGGCTGGTACCGATAGCGAAGCAGCAGCAAAGCTCATCGGCAAATACACGCAAGAAACTCATTTTTTGCGCGAAGGCATTGCGCGTGCCATGAAGAAAATTAAAGGCGCGTATGCGATGGTGCTTACCAGCCCCGATACGCTGTATGGTTTTCGTGATCCGCACGGCATTCGTCCTTTAAGCTTGGGAGAGCTGCCATGTGGGCGCGGCTATGTGCTTGCAAGCGAAACCTGCGGGCTTGACATTGTGGGCGCGCGTTTTGTGCGCGATATTGAGCCAGGAGAAATTGTACGCATTAACAGCGAAGGCGTTATTAGCTATCAGGGCGTTATGTCGCCGCGCCGCGCATCGTGCATTTTCGAGTACGTGTATTTTGCACGTCCCGATAGCGTTCTTGACGGCCAAAGCGTTTACGAAGCACGTCGCGAAATGGGAAAAGTGCTTGCGCGTGAAGCTCCCGTGGATGCCGATTTAGTGCTGGGCGTTCCCGACTCGGGCATTCCTGGTGCGCTTGGCTACGCAAAAGAAAGCGGCATTGAGTACAGCGATGGCATCATCAAAAACCGCTACGTTGGCAGAACTTTTATTCAGCCGACGCAAGAGCTTCGTCAGCTGGGCATTCGATTGAAGCTGAACCCCTTGCCAAGCGTGTTGAAAAACAAACGCCTTATTGTGATAGACGATAGTATTGTGCGTGGGAACACGTCGAAAAAGCTGGTTCAGATGCTGCGTGATGCCGGTGCGCGCGAGGTTCACCTGCGCATTGTGTCGCCAGAAGTGATGTGGCCGTGCTTTTATGGTATTGATACCGACACGCGCTCGCAGCTTATTGCAGCAAATATGACGCACGAACAAATGCGTGCATTTATCGGGTGCGATTCGCTTGCGTTCATCTCGCTTGAAGGTTTGCGCGCCTCGCTTCCTTCCTGTAAGCATCCTCATTTTTGCGAAGCGTGTTTTACAGGCGATTATCCTGTTGACATTCCGCCATCTACCGCGCGCGATTCGTTCAAAACAAAAGAATCTTTCGCAGAAGAGCTTGAAAATGAAAATAAGCTCAACGATACGGTTTCTCTGCATTAAAATAGACACAGACGAGTTGTCTACAAATAAGGGTTAGGAGAGTTACCATGAGTCACTCGGAAGAAAGTCATGAGTCTGTGAACTACGAGGATGCAGGGGTAAGCACTTGGGCAGGGGCCAAGGCTGTTGAAGGCATCAAAGACATGGTTCGCAGCACGTATTCGCCGCAGGTAGTGGGCGACCTTGGGGGTTTTGGAGGATTGTTTTCGCTTGCAGAAGCAAAAACAATGGACGATCCGCTGTTGGTATCTGGCGCCGATGGGGTAGGCACGAAGCTTGAAATTGCGCGTTTATGCAACAAGCATACAACGGTAGGTATCGACTTAGTTGCTATGTGCGTAAACGATGTGCTGGCAACAGGCGCCAAACCGCTGTATTTTCTCGATTATATTGCCGCAGGTAAAATTGAACCCGATGCTATTAAAGACATCGTAAGCGGCATTGTTGAGGGATGTAAACAGGCGCATTGCAGCCTTATTGGCGGTGAAATGGCTGAGCATCCTGGCGTTATGAAGCCAAGCGAATACGATCTTGCTGGTTTTTGTACCGGCATTGTCGATCGCAAGAACATGCTGGATCCAGAAGATGTTGTGCCAGGTGATATGCTTATTGCGCTGCCGTCATCGGGCTTGCACTCAAACGGTTTTTCGCTTGTTCGCAAAGTATGCATTGAGGGAAAATCGCTTGAAGAGCTGAATAAACCGCTCGCGCTTCTTGAAGGAAAAAGCCTGCTTGAAGCTTTAATTGTTCCTACGAAAATTTATGTTGATCCGCTGTTGCGCTTGCTTAAGCGTGTGGATGGCGGCGTTCGTTCGCTGGCTCACATTACGGGCGGCGGCATCACCGAAAACTTGAATCGTGCGTTGAACAGCCGCGTTGATGCGCTTATCGATCCTAGTTTGTGGAGCGTACCTCCTGTGGTTAGCTATGTGTGCAATGCGGCGCATTTGTCGCAAGAAGAGGCGTTTAAGACCTTTAACATGGGCTTAGGCATGGTTTTGGTTGTTCCTGCTGATAAATATCAAGAAGTTACCGCTTGCTTGCGCAGCATGGACGAAGCCTGCGTGCTTATTGGCGAAGTTGTGCCTGGTAGCGGAGAAGTAAAGCTGAAAGAACGCGCACCTGAGCCTCCAAAAACCGATCATCCATCCGAGCACATTCACCCCTACATTACTAACGACCTGAACCCAGGCGGCAAGTGGGTGTAGAACGTCGTATGCTCACCCGACTGCGATACAACCGTTTGAACCCAAGCGGTACGTGGGTGTAGAACACAAACGCGCACAGGAGCTGTTTGGCGCAGCTCCTGTGTTTGACGGTTCGTGTTCGGCAGCAAGCTTGTGCTTGCACGTGGGAGCGTGCTTGCAAGTTTGTGGTTGCTTGCGGCGCTCAGTTGGTGGTTTACGTTGGCACCCTACGGATAGGCGTTTCACACACGCGTGCAGCATGAGAAAAAGGACATCACATGACTGAAAAGCTTACTATTGGCGTTCTGCTTTCAGGCAGCGGATCTAATCTTGAAGCTATTTTAGATGCCTGTGAAAATGACGATTTGCCTGTTCGCGTTGCTGTTGTTGTGGCATCACGACCCGACGCTTATGGCATCACACGCGCGCAACAGCATGGTATTCCAACGCTTGTGATGAACAAAGAGCGCTATGCAAATCCGCTTGACGCCGACGCGCTTATTGTGAAAACCTTGCAGCACCATCATGTTGAGTATGTTGTTATGGCTGGCTACATGCGTAAGCTTACGAATGTGTTACTTAACGCATTTCCCCAGCGTGTGCTTAATATTCACCCAGCGCTGCTTCCTGCGTTTCCAGGAGCGCACGCAATTCGCGATGCTTTTGACGCGGGCGTGAAAGTAACAGGCGTTACGATTCATTTTGCGAATGAAGTGTACGATGAGGGGCCAATTATTGCCCAGCGCACGCTTGACGTAGCTCAAGATGAAACGCTTGAGATGCTTGAAGCGCGTATCCACAGCGTCGAGCACGTGTTATATCCGCAGGTCTTACGCTTGTTGGCAACACATAACATGGTTATTACCGGCAAGAAAGTTTGCGTGTATCCGAAAAGCGATGCTGCAGGTAGTGGCGTTTCTGCATAGGAACGTGGCTGAGCAGGAGCGTGTTCGTGCAGCTCGCCCGCGTACGCGCATTCGTCCGCCTGATACACGAAGCATTTTCAGCATTCGACATCGTATTTCATGTGAAAAGGATGTGACAGCTATGAAAGATCGTATCAACACGCTTATCACTCTGCTTTCGCAGGAACAAAACGTTACGCTTGCGCAAAAAGCGCAAGCTTTAGGCGCGCTTTTCGATCTTGATGGACGCGCACACATGTCGCAGTCGTTGCTTGAGAGCAGTGCTGCTGCGTTAAGTGAGCGCGACGTTCCAACGCTCACGCGCGCTCGTTTGGCTATCGATGCAGGTGAGCTTGCATGGCTTGGCGCAAAATTCGTCTACGATGCACCGCTTGCGTGCGCCAATAATCCGCTTGACAAAGGCTCGTATGCGCACGGCAGCGCCGATGGGCAGTTTTTGCTTTTCTTTTATAACGATGCGCGCGAATTCCTTGCACCGCGTGCTGTTTCTGAGCGCGATATGTTCCAAATTAAAGACATCACACGCGGACCTCACATGCATCCCGAGCAATTTCGCGGACTGTGGTGGGTAAGCACATCTTTGCACACGCAACAGCAGCTGGTTATTTTAGGCGCGTGTGACGTTGCCTGCGCGCTGGCGCGTTATGCCTCTGAAGTGGGATTTAGCGTAAGTGTTGTTGATGAAGACACCGCATTTTTAAACGAGCTGCGTTTTCCCCGCGTGAAAAAAGTTCTTCTTGATGGTGGCTTTAAGAACATCGACGCATTTCACGTGCCTGAAGGCGCCTATATTGCAGTGCTGACGCGCGGCCACACCTTTGATGTGGAAGCATGCGCGTGGGCGTTGAAGCAGCACGCGTGTTATATCGGCATGATGGGCTGCGCTCAAAAGAACGCAGACGTGTATCAGCAGCTGGCGAGCATGGGAGTAACGCCTGATCAGTGGGCGTCTATTAAGCGCCCTATCGGCCTGAAGTTTGGTGCGAAAACTGCTGAAGAGCTTGCGGTATCTATCGTAGCTGAGCTTATTGATACACGCTATAAACGTCGCTATTCTTACGATGAGCAGATGGAACACCACAAAAGTCTCTACGGCGCCTAGCACTGGCATGTGTTCCCTTTGTATATCGCGATATGATGCGTGCTCATAAGCCATTTCGTTGTATTATAGAAGCAAGCACATTTACCCGCTGCATGCAGCGATGCGCAAGCGGTTCTTGTGTGGCTCATTGCGCAAAGACGCTGCGTGATGTGCGGTTATTGATTTCGTTTCTTCGATGTAAAAGGATTGTGTATGCAAGTACGTACTTCAAATCGTCGTATTAAACGTGCTCTTATTTCTGTTACCGATAAAACTAACGTTGTTGCGTTTGCGCGCGCACTGGTTGACGAGTTTGGCGTTCAGCTTATTTCCACAGGTGGCAGCGCGCGTACCCTGCGCGATGCGGGCATACCCGTTCGCGATGTGTCTGACGTTACGGGCTTTCCCGAAATTATGGACGGGCGCGTGAAAACGCTCCATCCGCGCATTCACGGTGCACTGTTGGCTGTTGATACCAACGATGCGCACATGAAGCAAGCAGAAGAGCACAACATCGAGCTTATCGACATGGTCGTTGTTAATTTGTACGCGTTTGAAACGTATGCCAACAGTGGTGCTTCTGCAGATGATTGTATCAATCACATCGACATTGGCGGCCCGTCGATGATACGTTCTGCTGCTAAAAATTTTGCACGCGTAGCAGTTGTTACGCAGCCCAGCAGCTATGATGCGCTGCTTGAAGAAATGCGCGTTCATTCAGGCGCCTTAACTGCGCAAACGCGGGAAAAACTTGCGCGTGATGCCTTCGAGCTTACGTCAAGTTATGACACACACATTGCACAATGGTTCGCTGACCAGTGCGCATGCCACGAAACGCAGCCCGATAGCGAAACGTGCGAAGGGGGAGCGTGTTCAATTGCCAGCCATGCCGCTGACGATTATTCGCTGTATCCGCAACGCTTCGAGGTGCACGCAAATAAAATAAGCGACCTTCGCTATGGCGAAAACCCGCATCAAAATGCCGCGGTATTTTGTCTTGACCAGGCAAGCAAGCACGCTCTTGCGCGTGCGGTGCAGCTGGGCGGCAAGCCGCTTTCTTACAACAACTGGCTTGATATGGACGCGTGCTATTCGTGCGTTCGCGAATTTAAGCGTCCGTGCGTGGTTATCGTTAAGCATCAAAATCCGTGCGGCTGCGCTGAAGCTGACAACATTGTTGATGCTTACGATGCGGCGTATAGCTGCGATCCAAAAAGCGCTTACGGTGGCATTATCGCAGCGAACAGGCGTGTTGAAGCGGAAATGGTGCAGCATATGTTCAACAATCACCATTTTGTGGAAGTGATAGTTGCGCCTTCATACAGCGCTGAAGCGCTTGAATTGCTCAAGACAAAGCAAAACTTGCGTGTTATGGAAACAGGCCAGTGCGAAAAAATTTCTGGCCAAGAAATTCGCAGCATTGATGGAGGCTTGCTTGTGCAAGACCTTGATGCTGTTCGCGAACACCCTGGCACCTTCACTATTGTTACCAAGAAAACGCCCACTGTCGAGCAGCTGGACGACCTTATTTTTGCGTGGCGCGTGGTGAAATCGGTGAAGTCAAACGCCATTTTAGTGGCGTATGGCAAGCGTGCGTTAGGTCTTGGGCCAGGTCAGCCTAATCGCGTTGACTCTGCGCAGCTAGCGTGTTCGCGTGCCCATGAAGCGTGTGCGCGTCTGTCGCTTCCTGACGACAACTTGGTTGCAGCATCCGATGCTTTTCTTCCCTTTGCAGACAATGTAGAATTGTTCGCCGAACAGGGAATTAAGGCTATTATTCAGCCCGGTGGTTCAATTCGCGATGAAGAGTGTATACAAGCGTGCAATCAGCACGGCATCGCGATGGTTCTTACCGGAACGCGGCATTTTCGTCATTAGCGCACCCACGCCGATCGGAGCACACGTGAAACAAACTTTCAGTATTCGAACGCTGTTGATGGGCATTGTCCTTATTATTGTGTTGGCTGTTGTTATTTTGCGCGGCGACCAAATTGTTGAATTGGCTGAAACCATTAAACAGGGCTCCATGCTTCCCATTGTTATCGCGTTGGTGTTGCAGCTGGGGAAGTACGCCTTGCAATCGCTTGGGTATCATTTCTCGTTTAAGGCGATTGGCGAAAATTACGCCATTAAGCACACGCTGCCTTTGGTTTTTGGTACCTTTTTCATGAACACGATTGCGCCATCTGCCAATTTAGCAGGCATAACGCTTGTGGTAGACGACGCGCGCCAACGTGGCATCAGTTCTGGAAAAGCGGGCTCCGCGGCGCTTTTGATGCAAATTACCATCGACGCAGCATTTGCGCTTATTGTTCTTGTTGGCTTTGGTGCATTGGCAGTGTCGGTGGGTTTGCCAGGAGGCTGGTTTTTTCTGGGACTTGTTGATATTGTTGTTGTGCTTATTATGATTGGCGTTCTTTTTTTGGGGCGCATCCACAAAGCCCTGCTCATTCATATTCTTACGGTTATTGATACACTTATTACGAAAATCCTTGCGCTTATAAAACGCAAACCGCTTAGCCCGTGGGTTCATAAAACCGCTGATTCGTTTGAAGAAGCTGCCGATTTTATTGTGAAGTATCCACGTTATACGCTTGAAGCGTTCGCGTGTTCGCTGGGTGCCAGTTTATGCGAGCTAAGCTGCTTTATTTTGGTTGGCATTGCCTTTGGCGTAACAGGTGTGCAGGCGCTTGTGTGTGGCTATGTGGTGGCAACACTGTTCGCGATGTTTTCTATCACGCCGCAAGGTGTTGGTTTTGTAGAAACTGCTGTTACGCTTGCATTTACTACATTTGGCGAAAGTTCAGCTGCGGGCTTGTCTATTGGACTTGTGTATCGCGGCATTGTTTTTTGGATGCCGTTTCTGATTGGCGCGGTGCTTATTCAAACTACATCCAGCTTTAAGCGCCGATAAACACGCGCGTCAGCGCTGCAGCAATGCCCGTCTGGCGCGTGGGGTAGGTGAGTTGTGGCTTGCGAGCGCGTTTCGCGCGCCGCGTGTGCAGCGTGTGTGAAGCACGGTTTTGAATACAGAGATGCTGATATCAATATTTTACTTTCGTCAGTTGTGTGCTACTATTTGTAGGCATCGTTTTGTGAGCGCTGTTTGCACAGTGCACGCATTATGCGCAACACACGCATTCATTGTGCGTATCACGCGGCATTTCACGCGTATGCATTCGTAGAGCGGGTTGTGGCTCAGCTTGGTAGAGCGCTGCGTTCGGGACGCAGAGGTCGCAGGTTCAAATCCTGTCAACCCGACCATTCTTACCTGTCGCATTACATTATGCGGAGGTGTTTTGTAGTCGTGTTCACAAATTTATGAATTATATTACTAAATGCTTCGATATGAGGTATCCTATTAAAGCTCGTGTAAAGTGTTCTGCGGCGTTTGTAGCTGTTACGAATGCGGACTGTGCGCACGCTTAGCGTGTGGTACTCCCTTTGTGATGCGTATTGATAAGCGTTGCACCTGATAGCGCGCGAGCGTGATAATGAGATTGTAGAAAAATCGGAGGCACGTATGAAGTTTTTTGGTTTAGGCATGCCTGAACTCATCATCATTTTGGTTGTTGTTCTGCTTATATTCGGACCTAAAAACCTTCCAAAGCTCGGCAGTGCGCTGGGGAAATCGGTTAAGGGTTTGCGCTCTGGCATGAAAGAGGCAAAAGACGAGGCACAAGCTGCCGATACTACCAAGCCTGCCGAAATAGAAAGCGCTCAAGCGGCGCCTGCTGCGCCGGCATCTGACGCTGCAAGCGCCACGCCTGCACCCGCTGCTGCGCCTGTTAAGAAGGTTGTAGTGAAGAAAGTTCCCGCACAGCCAGCTTCTGATCAGCAAGAAGCTACACCAAGCGCTGCAGAGGAAACTGCTAGCGAACAGAAATAAGGTTCATGGTAACGAGGCGCAGCATAGCTGTGCCTCTGTTTGCATGGAGTGTCATGTACAGCTGGTATGGCTGTTCAATGCTTTAGAAAGGTAAAATATGGCCAACGATAATCTCATTTTAACTCCAGAAGGCCGCCAAAAACTGGAAGATGAGCTGCATTATCTTGAGAATGAAAAGCGCGCTGAAATTGGTGAGCGCATTCGTATTGCTCGCGAATTCGGCGACATTTCTGAAAACTCCGAGTACGATGACGCGAAAAACGAACAAGGCATGATCGAAGCGCGTATTGCGCAAATCAACCGCATTCTTTCTGAAGCGACGGTTGTCGACACGCCGAAGCGTTCTAATCGCGTGAATATTGGCTCGAGTGTTACGGTTACCATGAATGGTGAGCAGCGTATGTTCACGGTTGTTGGTAGCGCAGAAGCAAATATCTTTGAAGATAAAATTTCTAATGAATCGCCTGTTGGCGCAGCATTAGTTGGTCACCGAAAAGGCGACGAGTTGCACGTAAGTGGTCCTACGGGTCGCTCTATCGATTTAACGATTTTGAAAATCGAGCAATAAAGCGTACCGCCGATAAAGCACCGTGAGTGCACCGCGTGCTTATGACGTGTTCCTGGTGCACTACCATGGCGCATACCATGGCGCACATACGTTCATTACGGTACAACACAGATGCATGCTGCAGGGATATACCTTGTAGCATGTTAATTTTTATACGTAGGTAAGGAGAAATTGTGAGCGAAGCACAAGGCAATACCCCCACAACAGTTGAAGACGATCCCATTCAAGTGCGCAAAAATAAACGTGCGGCGCTTATAGCTGCAGGTAAGAACCCTTACGGCCACGCGTTTGACTACACTGCTCACGCAAGCGACTTACATGCGCGCTACGAGCATTTAGCGAATGCGGAAGAAACAAACGATCACGTTGCTGTTGCAGGGCGTATTATGACAAAGCGCGTTCAGGGGAAGTTGTCGTTTCTTACGCTACGCGATACCACGAGCGACATTCAAATTTTTTGCCGTATTAACGATTTAGGCGAAGAAGAATATGCACAGGTAAAAGACCTCGATTTGGGCGACTGGATAGGCGTTAACGGCACCGTTACGCGCACTAAACGCGGTCAGCTTTCCGTTATTGCAACGCACATCGAACTGTTGAGCAAGGCAATTCGCCCGCTTCCCGAAAAGTTCCATGGGCTATCAAATAAGGAAATGCGCTATCGCCAGCGCTACGTTGACCTGGTTATGAACCCCAATGTGCGCGAAACGTTTGAGAAGCGCTTCAAGATTGTATCTGCGGTGCGTCGCTACATGGAAGACCAGCAATTCTACGAAGTTGAAACGCCGTTTTTGCACTCGATTATGGGTGGGGCGAATGCGCGTCCGTTCATTACGCATCACAATGCACTCAACCGCGATTTTTATTTGCGTATCGCAACCGAGCTGCCGCTTAAGCGCCTGTTGGTGGGCGGTTTTGAGCGTGTGTTCGAAATTGGGCGCCAGTTTAGAAACGAAGGCATGGATCAATACCATAACCCCGAGTTCACAACGATGGAAGCCTACCAAGCATTTAGCGATCTCGAGGGCATGAAACGCTTAACGCAAGGTTTCATTCGCGCAGCTGCTATGGCGGCATGTGGCACGCTTTCCATCAACTATCAGGGTGTTGACATCGATCTTGGCGGTACGTGGCGCGATGCAAGCATGATTGAGCTTATTAACGAGCACATCGATGAGCCTATTTCGTATGACATGTCACGTGAAGAACTTGCGCGCATTGCGAAAAAGAATGGCGTTGTTGACATTGAGCCAGCGTGGGGGAAAGGCAAAATCATCAGCGAGTTGTTTGAAGCACGCGTTGAAGATACGCTTGTTCAACCGACCTTTGTGTGCGATCACCCGCTTGAAATTTCTCCGCTTGCAAAGAAGCGCGAAGACAATCCCGAGCTTACGTATCGTTTCGAGTTGTTTATCTGTGGACATGAATACGCAAACGCTTTTAGCGAGTTGAATGACCCTATCGATCAAGCAGAGCGTTTCCTTGCCCAAGTTCAGGCGAAAGACATGGGTGACGATGAAGCGATGGGCTACGATGCCGACTACATTCGTGCGCTTGAATATGGTATGCCACCTGCTGGCGGTGTTGGCATTGGAATCGATCGTTTGGTTATGCTGCTTACGAATGCCGAGTCTATTCGCGATGTGTTGCTGTTCCCAACGATGAAACCGCTTAATGATACACAGGTGTGCGATGTGAATGTGCTTGATGCTGCGGAAAGTAAGGAGCAGGAAAATTCCGCCGCAACCGGTTGCGACAGTGCTGCTGCAGCGCAGTCCGCATCGCTTTCGAATGCGCCGCACCAGCAAGCCGACGCGAGCATTGATTTTTCCAACGTAAGTATCGAGCCTTTGTCACGTTTAGCAAGTCTGATTTTCGTGCAGTTAAAGTACAAGCCTGTTCAGCGGTACCAAAATCGAAAAAGCTTCTGCAATTTACCCTTGATGACGGTACCGGTTGCGACAGAACAATTTTAAGCGGCATCCACGCGTTTTATGAGCCTGAACAGCTTGTTGGCAAAACGTGCATCGCTATTACCAATCTGCCTCCTCGCACGATGATGGGCATCGATTCGTGCGGTATGCTTATTTCGGCGATACACGAAGAAGCAGGTTGCGAGAAGTTGCATCTTTTGATGGTGGACGATCATATTCCCGCTGGTGCCAAGCTGTATTAAAAAGTACCGTTTTACCCTACAAAACGGGATGTACTTCATTTGTGAAAAAGCTTTGAAAGTACCCAAATACACAAGATTTACACCAAATGGTGCTTGAAACGGTGCAGAGCCTTAAAAATCGCATAATTTTCAAGATATATGGGCAGTTCCAATCGGGATTGCCCATTTTCAGTAAGAAAAAGACAAATTGGAATTTGTCATAACGGGATTAGTGAAGTCCGATTTTTGAACTATGTAGAATGACACATAGTTTTTTAATTGCTAATACATTGAGAATCATCTATCTGTTTGCTATAATCATCACATAGATAATAATCTATGTGAGGTGTACATTATGAAATCTATGGATGCGGCTTTGATTTGCAAGGCATTAGCGGACAGCAACCGGCTGGAGATCGTGAAGATGATCTCGGACGGCGAAAAATGCGGCTGTAAGCTGCTGGAGCGGTTCGAGATAACCCAGCCGACTCTTTCTCACCACATGAAAGTACTCTGCGACTGTGGCTTGGTGAATGCTCGCAAAGAGGGTAAGTGGCATCACTATTCGCTCAATTGTGAAACCCTGACCGATTTCAAGGCATTTATTGACGGTCTGACCTGTTGCGGATCGGATGATGAAGGAAGGTACTGCTCTTGATTGGACGCTTTATCACAGATCAGATTCTGGGCATGAAATGGCTAGATGCACTGATAGGTAGCCTGTTGGCGGCTCTTAGGCTGGATACAACACAACGGATTGGCGGCAGCGTGCAGTTTTTTCTCTACGATGTTATCAAGATCACTATTCTGCTCTGCGTGCTGATTTTTGTCATCTCCTATATTCAGAGCTATTTCCCGCCGGAGCGCAGCCGAAAGATTATGGGACGATTTCACGGCATTGGGGCGAATTTCATTTCGGCATTGCTGGGCACTGTTACACCGTTTTGCTCCTGTTCGTCCATTCCGCTGTTCATCGGCTTTACCAGTGCGGGGCTTCCATTGGGTGTTACCTTTTCGTTTCTGATTTCCTCGCCCATGGTAGATCTCGGCAGCACAAGGCTGCTGATGAGCATATTTGGCACGAAGGTTGCTTTCCTGTATGTAGTGCTGGGTCTTATGGTCGCCGTGGCAGGAGGCACACTGATTGAAAAGCTGCACATGGAAAATCAAGTGGAGGAATTTATTCGTAAGACTTCTGCCGTGAACATTGATTCTCCAACGCTGACCAAGAAGGAACGCTTCACCTATGCAAAGGATCATGTGATAGAAACCTTCAAGAAAGTGTTCCCGTATATTCTCATCGGCGTGGGCATCGGAGCGGTCATTCACAACTGGATTCCTGAAAGCTGGGTAAAATCCATGCTCGGGAGCAACAATCCCTTTGGAGTTGTTTTAGCAACAATTATTGGCATCCCCATGTACGCCGATATTTTTGGAACCATCCCCATTGCGGAAGCACTGCTTGCTAAGGGTGCACAGCTTGGTACGGTGCTCAGCTTCATGATGGGCGTGACAACGCTTTCTCTGCCGTCTATGGTTATGTTGCGCAAGGCAGTCAAGCCGAAGTTGTTGGGTGTTTTTATTGTGGTCTGCACAGCCGGAATCATTCTTGTAGGCTATCTATTTAATCTCTTTCAAGGACTTATCTTATAATTTAGGAGGACAATAACGATGTCAATTTTTGGATTCGGAAAGAAAAAAGAGGAAACACAAACCTGCTGCTGTGGTGGCAGTTGCACTCCAGAAAAAATACAGGAGGCGGAAAGTGAAAAAAAGGATGTAGGCGTCAAAATTCTCGGCAGTGGGTGTGCCAAGTGCAACGCCTTGGAAGCTGCAACAGTGGAGGCACTCCGTGTGCTTGGCATGGAAACCACCATTGACCATGTGAAGGATTATGAAAAAATCGCCGCCTACGGTGTAATGACCACACCTGCATTGGTGGTGGACGGTCAGGTGGTGTCCTACGGCAAGGTGCTGAAAAAGGATGAGGTCATGGCCATTTTGAGGAAGATAAGAAAATGAAAAAGCCGAAGATCGCCTTTATCCGCGCCCACAACTCCCGCCGCAGCCAGATCGCTGAGGCATTGGGAAAGCATCTGCGTGGGAACGAGTTTGCGTTCTATTTCGCCGGAACGGAAACCAAGTTCCAGATCAATTAGGATGCTGTCCGGCTCATGAAGGAGTTTTATGGCATCGCCATGGAGAAAAGCAGTATTCTAAGCTGATATCAAGCATCCCGTAGCTAGACATTTCCATCTCCACGCGTTTTATGAGCCTGAACAGCTTGTTGGCAAAACGTGCATCGCTATTAC
>CAMPNZ010000033.1 GCA_946892075.1 uncultured Coriobacteriales bacterium | reverse complement strand
GGCTCTAGCTATATGTTAGAGCCATCTTTTTGTATGTTATCTTTTGAGCGTTATTTGAGATAAGCTTTCTTACTCAATAAGAAATAGTATGGTGCTCCAAGTCAAAGTTTCAGGATGTCTATAAATAGTTTCAGAGTGCAAAGTTAGAGTTTCAGAGTACAGACAAAAAAGTTTCAGAGTTTAAGGGCAAGGTTTCATTTTAGCCAACACGTAATGAAACTAGAACCAATGTGGGGAACGAACGCTGGCCGGATGTGGGGAACGGATGCGAATCGATGCACCAGGTTGTATGATGCGCACGCGTGGCTCCAGTGAAGCCGCACGTATCAACAAATCCCTGCGGTACGTGACAGGTAAGCGCTGGTAGGTATGGCGTAAGTGTATGGGAAGCGTGTTGTGCTTGGCACACGCGCGCGGGTGCGATGTGCGCGACGGGTGCATCGGAACGTGTCGTTGTGCGCGCGGAAAGTGTCCGCGCAGAAAGCGCGCGGTGTGGTGACGATTGATATTTGCTGCAGAAAGAAAAGCCGCAAGCTGCGCTAACGATGGCGTTGCTGCTTGTGCTGGCGCTGCGTGGTTGTTGGCTTCGCTGTGCGCGGAGCATGGGGTGCTGCGTGTTTCGAGCGTGTTCCTTTTGTTCCTGTGCTGGTCATGCGCGCATTTTTTGGTTTCGCGCCTTTCGTGCCTCGGGTGCCGTTTGCACCTCGAGCACCGTTTCGGTTCCCGCTGTTCGAACCTTTCGCCTTGCGAGCTCCGCTTTTCCCGTCACTTTTCTGACCAGCGCCGCCTTGTGTGTTTCGTTCTTTGTACGCTGCGGCACGAACCCGTTTTCCACCACGTTCCCGCAGCGCAACAGGCTCCTCACTTGCGCGCGTAAATCGCATGCGCGTGTGATTTGCACGTCCGTCCGCACGTCCATCTGAACGTCCACCCGCGCGCTTACCGGCGCACAAACGGTCGGGATGTTCCTCCAAAATATCCGCATCTACCTGCACTGTTTCAAGCGCAAGCAGCGGAAGCTCGGTATGGATAAGCCGCTGAATTTGGCGCAGCGCACTAACACTTTCAGGACTCACAAACGAAACTGCAAATCCCGTTTCGCCTGCTCTACCGGTGCGTCCAATGCGGTGAATGTAGTCGTCAGGAAAGTCGGGCAAATCGAAATTCACCACGTAGTTCACTTGTGGGACGTCGATGCCGCGCGCCAGCACATCGGTTGCAACAAGAATGTTCGTTTTGCCCTTCGAGAAATTTTCGAGCGCTTTTCTGCGGTTGGCCTGCGATTTATCGGAGTGAATCGATTCCGCGTGAAACTTTTCGCGCTGCAAGATTTTGCAACAATGTTCCGCGCGGTGCTTGGTGCGCGCAAACACGATTACTTTCTCGAAGCCTTTTTCCATCAGTAGCGCATGGAGCAACTCTTGTTTTTGTGAGTGCTGAACAGGCAGTATGTACTGATCAACCGTTTTTGCCGTGTCGCCGTGCGTGATAATTTCTATGCGAACGGGGTTGTGCAGCACCGGCTGAATTTTTGCGAGAATTTTCTTGTCGAGCGTTGCCGAAAAAAGGAGCGTTTGGCGCGTGGGCGGGATGTCTGCGATTATCGACTGAACGGCTGGCCAAAAGCCCATGTCAAGCATGCGATCGGCTTCATCAAGAACCAGTGTGCTTACGCGGCTGAGGTCGATAACGCCGCGTTCGCGCAGGTCCATAAGCCTGCCTGGCGTAGCAATAAGGATGTCAACGCCGCAGCGCAGTTTCGTAATTTGCGGCGGATATTTCGTGCCGCCGTAGACAACCGCAAGATGGTGTTGCGTGTTGCGGCAGATGGTTGCGCAGGTGGTGCCAATTTGTTCTGCCAGCTCGCGCGTGGGCGTTATCACAAGCAGGCTGGGGGTGGCAGCGTCCAAAAGCTGCGGCGCCTGTGCCGTTGTGCTTGGTGTGTCGGTGTGCTGCTTGCTCTTACATGAGCTAGAACCGTTCTTTACGCCGTTGCCGCTTTTCTTCCTGTTGTTCTGCGTTTTTGTGCTTGTTGTGCCTTGTTGTTTTGGTAAGCGTATGTGTTTGCCGTGAGGTAGGTGAGTGAGTACTGGCAACAGGAACGCAGCTGTTTTGCCTGTTCCCGTGGCTGCTGCTGCGCACACATCGCGGCCTTCAAGGATAGCTGGAATGGCTTGCTGTTGAACGGGCGTGGGCGTTGTGTAGTGCAGCGTGCGAAGCGACATCATTACCTGGGCCGATAAGCCAAGATTGTTGAAACTGGCGCCTGGATTGTTGCGCGTGCTGGCGTTTGTGGCGGGCGTGGCGGTTGAGGCGTTGCGTGAGCGGGTAGAGGCGCCAAGCGCGCGGGGCGTGTTCTTTGATTGCGCGCTGCGCGTTACGCTTTGTGTAGGTGTTTCGTTGTTGTGTGTTCCAGCCATGCAGTTCCTTTCGTGGATATTCAAAATGCGATTATGACGCCTTTTGCGTGGGTTCGGACGCACAAATGAATAAACCCACAATTTTCCTGCACCTGTGAACAAGCTGTAATATGATGTGAATGGTGAGCAAATAAGAAATGATGCCAAATTATCACGATTGCAATAACTTGGCATCATCATATATGAGTTTATTGTTTATTTGGTAGCGTCGCTGGTTGTTTTCTCACTGCCAGTGTCCTTGTTGGCTTTCTTGTTGTCATCCTTGGCGGTAAACACGCCTTTCAGAGCATTGGTAGCGCCTTCACCAACAGCGGATGTTCCGCCAAAGATGTAGTAGTTTTGGATGCTGTGCTTGTTAGCGGCAACTACTTCACTGATGGCGGTTTGGTTCGTGTTGTCTGCAAGTACCATAACCGAGTTTTGCTTACCGCACAAAGCCGCACCAGCAAGAGCATCAGTGTATCCCCAACCAGTAGCGATTGCCATGTTGTTTGCGCTCATGCCAAGTGAGATAAGTTTGTTGGCAAGCTGGGCACTGGTGTCATAGGCTGTTTTACCAGCTACACGCTCGACGGTAATGCCAGCAGCGCTAAGCTGTGCTTCTACCTCGGAAGATACTACCGATTTTCCACCTACGATGTAAACTTTCTTTACACCTTTATCTTTCATGGTTTGGATACTGGATGCGTCCAGTGTTGCGGTGTTGTAGTTTGCAAGGAAGATAGGAGCTTTCTTTGCGTAAGCAAAACTTGCAGCGGAAAGTGCATCCTCATATCCCCAGCTGGTAGTAACCACTGCCGTGTCGCTCTTGGTAAGCTTTTTAGCGATGTCGTTTGCTGTATCACTTGCCATGTTTCCTGCAACACGCTCTACTTCAATGTTTAAGGCTTTAAGCTGGGATACTACATCGTTACTAATGGCATTTTCTCCGCCGCACACAATTACTTTGCTTGTTTTAAGACGTTTAAGCTCTGCTATCGTTTGCTCGGGTAGTTTGCCATGTTTCGTAAGCAGAACAGGGGCATTCAAGCTTCCTGCCAGCGAGTTTGCAGACAGTGCATCCCAATAGCTCTCACTGGTTGCAAGTACAACTTCTTTAACTGAATCAGGGAAGGCCGTCTGCACGATAGCTTGCATCGTATCTTCTGCAGTGTCTCCCGCAATGCGCTTGGTTGCTTGTTCGAAGCTTGGAACAGGGGTTTCTTCCCTTGGAGTGGCTTTTTTCTCGGGTTCTGCTTGTTGCTTTGCTTGAGGTGTTATTCCAGGTAATGGTGAAAGGCTTGGTGCTGGTGTGGGCGCGGGCGTTGGTGCAGCTTCAGAAGCAGCAATAGTGAACTTCTTTATTGGTTCAAGAGCTGTTGCTCCTTGCTTAGTAGCGCTTACCTTAACAGTAACTTCTCCTGACTTGGTAGGCGTACCGCTCAGCTTTACTTTTTTGTTTGCGGCATCAACAGTCGCGGTCAGTCCTTCTTTTGCTTCACCTTCAAGACTTGGGCTAACGGCGTACCCATCTGCGTTTTCAAGCTTGTAGGAAAGCTCAACACTCAACTCTTTGCCTACTTGTGCTCCGCTAACTTCTCCCGTAAGGGTAAGCGCTGGCGCAGGAGCTGGAGATGGAGATGTTGTTTTTTCAGTTGGTTCGCTGAGCGATCCAGTATTCGGATCAACTTTGTATATCTTAGTTGTAACAGTCCCATTGGCGTTTTGAATTATTTCTTTATTTCCTACTTCTGTTGTTCCATCTACCGCTTTTGTTTCTTCCTTTTTACCCGATTTATATGTTATTGTCTTGCCATCACGTGGGTCTGTTATTTTCTTATGCTCATTGTAAGTAAGGCTTTCATTAGCTACATACTGCATTTTTCCTTTTATTATTTCTTCTTTTGGCACGTCAAGTTTCAGTGCAATTGTGCCTGAATACCTATCCCCCAGTGTTAAATTATTAATCTTTAGATTTGTGCCTTCGAAATCAATTTCTACAGTAGATTCGTATGGGAGTGTTTGTTTTAGGGTAAATACGCCGTCTTTGATTTCTCCTACACCTTGGGTTTTGAGCGTATACGTTATATCGTTACCACCTTGTATAGGAAGTTTATTGGTAATTTGATTGGATGTGATTTCTATTTTTTGATGTGATATATCTAAGTTATCGATTTCAGTTGGACCTGTTAAACCTTTGAGAGGAGATATATCTGTAATTGAATTATTTGTCAGATTAAAATCTTCTAGGGTTGTTAAACTACCCATGGGTGATACTTCAGAAACTTTATTATTGCTAATCGAAAACCACATAAGATTTTTTAACTGTTTAACAACGCTTATGTCTGAAACGAGGTTGTTGTCTAAACCTAAATGATCAAGATTTATTAGCTTATCTAACATAGCGATGTTGCTTATTTTATTATCGGCAAGTTGTAGCTCTTTCAGGTTGGTTAAGCCTTTTAGCTCTTGTATATCGGAGATATTGTTTTTTTCTAGTGAAAGAAATGTGAGATTAGTAAAGTATTGAAGTCCATCTAAATTAGCTATTTTCTTTTCATCTAAGTAAAGCGCATCAATTGTTTCAGCTTTTGCAATGGTAATGTCTTGTGCCTTTGTTACACCCTTTTTCTTTAGTGCTTCAACAAGCGCTGTTTCTAAATTTTTATCTTTAAATTGGATGGGGGTAGCCTTATCAACTGGGCCATTATTACTACTTGATGTTGTTTGCGGCGTTGTTTCCGCATCGTTTGCGTATACAGTTAGTGGATTGCTATTTATTGCAAGCCCTAAAGATGTTGCACATACGCCTACACTTAATACAATTGGTAACACTACCTGCTTTTTCTTTTTTGTAGCTTTCATTATAACCTCCCGTACAATTGCAGTAGTTATGCGTAGAAACAAGGATTACGTTTCTACACTGCGTTACATTTCTTCTGTCAAGACAATGTAGCTTTAATGGTTAGTATTATAATGATTATTACGTTATTATTCTCAATAAAAAATAATTATATGCTGTATGTATGGTAAATGGCGAATCTGTTTTTTTGCTTGAAGTAACGTCAACGCCTCACTTTGTGAGCGATGCGAATACACTAATTTCGCATTCACGAGTAAGTTGAACTTTATAAATGCAGCAGATATAATTGCATTAACAGAACCTCTTCACGCTTCATGTAGCTACTCTACATGCGGACCACGAAGAGGGCTTTTTATTGAATTACCAGTTAAAACGGCACTGCTCCAGAACACCTCGTGGTACGCGAAAAAGCAAACGCAATCTATACGATTGACGGATACGACAAGGGGAGAAGCAGATGAGCGACAAAATTATCGCAATAGCAGAAAATGGACAACCAGTAACTCAAGCAATGGTTGATAAGTGGTGCGAAGAATATGATGCAGGGAACTATTTTCCAGAAAACGAAGAAACAACAGCTGTTTTTTGGGGAGTTCCTAACCAAACTCTTTCAAAAACAATTACGTTTAAGGTATCGGAACAACTTGAACACGCTCTTAAAGAACGTGCAGATAAGCTTGGTGTATCGACAAGTGATTTTTGTAGAAATGCCATATCAGAAGCCTTGCATTCGTGAGGTACATTGGCGCGGTAATGTCCAGTAACCAAATCATTGATCATGCTTACGAATACTTGTTGGTGTTGAATTACCAGTTAAAACGACACTGCTCCAAAACTTTCGCAAAGCCTTGATATGCGTTTTGCAGTTGAATTACCAGTTAAAACGACATTGCTCCAAAACATGAGCTAATGAAAACCATTATGTAGTGGTTTAAAACTCATAATGTGTCCACATGCTAATGATTTTTACGGTGGTATCTTCCTCAATAACTTGATACACAAGACGGTGTTGAATGTTTATTCTTCTTGATACAGCGCCTTGTAAGTCACCACGTAGCTTATCGTAGGGCGGTGGCGTTTGCCAGGGATTTTCTTTAATCAAAGCTATAAGATTTTTAGCTTTTTGGTCAAGCTTTGAAGCTTTAAGCCTAGGAATATCTTTTAGCGACCTTTTTGTATAGACAATCTTATAGCTCACCACCCAACCTCGCTTTCTGAAACGCATTCAGAAAGCGGTGTATTCAAGCCTTCCACAATTTTTTCGCGCATATGAGGCACTGATGATACGTACAGCGTCTCTATTAAATCGTTGTAATCGTTTTCACTTACAATAACAGCTTTCCCATTTTTTGTACTTACGCTTAAAGGCTCATTAAAGCGGATAGTATTGTCGAGCAACGAATATAGATTTTTACGCAAACTTGTTACGGTTACACTTTCCATCAAGGCTACCTCCTGCCAACTATTAACGTACATTATAGCGTACGCTTAATTATCCACCATCCACCCCCCAACACAACCAGTTAAAACGACACTGCTCCAAAACCATGGTGACACGGAAGACGACATAACCGCAGTTGAATTACCAGTTAAAACGACATTGCAAGTCAAAATAAAGCCTTAGGCTTAAAGACTCACTTGTGAGCGATGTGTAGACATCAACTCTGAACTCCTTCGGGAGTTCTTTTCTTTTATTTTCAAGTATTATGTAGTTACAATCAAGAAGAAACGCATACAGCTACCGTAAGCGGTTGCGTTTTGCGCGTTGAGGGCACTGCGGTACAGAATGTGTGTTGTGGTGCGCAACACACGCACCCTATACCCCAAAGCGCCCGCACCATTTCCAGACAGGAGAACACGCGTGAATGCTTCTGAAAATACGTCGATGAAACCCTTACCAGAAACGGACATCTCACAAGGTCAGCCGCCACTTCCTAACACCTGTGAACAGTTCGTGCACACGCTGCGCACCACCATCAAGCGCCATCATCTTGCACATCCGCACACACCCGTGCTGTTGATGGTTTCAGGCGGTTCCGATTCGTGCGCGCTTGCGTATGCAGCGTGGCTGTTGCGCGAACGTGGCGTGTTGCAGCACCTGGCCATGCTGCATGTGAATCACTGCTTGCGTGGCCTTGACTCTGATGCTGATGCTGCGTTTGTGCAGCGCTTGGCGGCGCACTTGAACATCCCTCTTTTTAGCTGCCGCATTGATATTGCGCAGATGGTGCGCGATGAGCAGGGCAACATGGAAGCTATCGCACGTCGCGAGCGTTACCGCGCAGCACAAGAAGCGCTTGAAAGTTTCTGTACTCATTGCCAGCTTGCACCCTCGCACGGTGTGTTCTGCACCGCGCACACGGCAAACGATCGCGCTGAAGCGTTCTTCATGCGCTCTATTGTGGGCACTGGACCAGGTGGTTTTCGTGCCATGCGCTACCGTAACGGGCAGTGTATTCGCCCTTTGCTTGACGTGTCACGCGAACAGGCGCGTGCGTTTTTGCGGTCGTTTCCTTATACCTTGCCTGGTGAACACGGGGAGCTTTGGCGAGAAGACGCTACGAATGCTAACACCGACCACTTTCGCGCATATGTGCGCCATACGCTTGTTCCCGCAGCTGAAAAGTGGAATCCGCAATTTCTAACGGTGCTTACGCGCAGTATGAATTTGATTGCCGATGAGGACGATTTTCTTGAATCGCTGGCTCACGATATCGCGTGCAATCAGGTAACGTGGCTTGATGAAGGTGCGGGATTGGGTTGTGTGTATCAGCATGGATTTCTGCTTGCGCCCCAGTTGGGCACGTATCATCTGGCGTTGTGTCGGCGCGTTGTGCTGCAAACGCTGAAGCGTATGCTGGGCGATGATGCGCGTATCGAAACTGCCAGCGTGCAGGCTATTTTGAGCGGTTTTGTGTATGATGAAACATCGGGCGCGTGCCATATGAACAGCGGATATGTTGCGAACATTCAAGGAAATTACGCAGTAAGTTCCAATAAAAAGGGTGTTCGTGTTGAACCGATGAGTGCGTTTCGCGCACGACGCAAAAAGTAGTCACGTGCATTGCGTATCAACATGCATTGTTCGAATTAATTATTTGAGTACTTGATCTTGCACCCCTGATTTTTTATGCATGATTTTTTGTGCTTAATTATGGTTTCAATTTTTCTATCTAAGTAGAAGATACGAAAGAGGTAACGTTCGTTTACAATTACAGCCGTGGTATTTAACATAATGGAACAACAGATACTATCGTAACGTTTATGGAGAAAGCGAACATGCCAGATTCCTGCACGAACGAAACATACAAACAAATTCCTATGAGTGAGGCGAATCCACGTTATTGTATATCGTACACGCATACCTGGGAAAACTATTACAGGATGAACAGGGATTTATACAAGCAGAAGATGCTGCACATGGGTGCAGTAACTTTTATGCTTTTAATGATTGTTGGAACTGTTTGTATGACAACTGATACGTTACAGCTGCTTGGATGGAGCGTTTATTGCGCTGCCATTCTGCTTCTTGGTGGCTTGCCGTTGATCTGGAGATATATACTCCGTTTCCAATTTCGAAGACAACAGGTAAATGGTAACGAGGAATGGAAGTATGCGTTCTATGATGAGTCATTTACGCTGCATACTAAGAACGTTATCGTGACAAGAAAATATTCCGATTTGTATTGCATAGTTGAAAGTGCCGATTACATTTATTTGCTACTGGAAATGAATCACGCTCTTCCAGTTCCACGCGATAAGGCACAGTGTGATACATTTCTTCTTAGTTTGGGTAAGCAGCGAAAAAAAGATAGAATTGCATCGGTACTCTGCTGGTTGTATGTACTAAGCGGTATTCTAACAGCATTTTACGGAATGACTGCAGCGCGTCTTCCATATCAGTGGCTTTTGCAGACGTGGGTATATGTTATATGTGCGGCAATGCCATGTATCTGGATTATTACAATAGTGCTAACAGGTGTTTCTTGGAATCGGCATCGTATTTCCTGTGTACAAAAGACTGGTGTAAGAATCGTACTTCGGGTTTTATTGTTTATGCTTTGCAGTTTACTTATTTTGGGTCTTGGTTTGTTTGACACGGTATTTATTTTTGATCGATACCCGATAATACAAAATGACAATGGAACCTACACAGAGCACGTGGACGATAAGTATGCCCCTTTTGAGTATTATCTTTATCAGTCGCAAGGACCGTTTTTCTTGAAGTATCTTCGGCCAATGACAAATGCAAATGATACAGATCCGACAATAAGTGAATCAGAGTGGTTTTCTCGAATGGAGAGTAACAATGGTACAGCTACAACGTCAACAACTGAATATCGAGAGGACCCTTCTCGTGCGTTTGATACTTCTGTTCAGGATGCAGAAGAAGAGAAACGACGAATCGGAGCTCTTAAGATATTTGATATGTATTTTGTACCGCAAGGCTCTACGTTTAAGGAGCACTATACTGCTAAAGGGGATAGATATTTTGTCCTGCATGAAAGCAACTCGGATATTGCCTATTTGCAGTATGATAGAGATTCTAAGAATGGTAATTGTGGCCTTTATGTCGTATTTAAGGCTATTAAATCTTTAGATGGACGCTGGTCGCCCTATGATACACAGATGCAGAACATATATGCTTATGAATACAACACTGGTACTATTGTAAAGAGCGATAAGGCTAGTTGGTCGGATGCTGGAAGTGAAGAGTATCGCACGTTGACGGGCGAACTATAAGAACAGTAAAATTCCGTTTTGGATCAGCGAAAATTCTAATATGCAATAGTCTTGGGATCTTCACGTTATTGTGTTTATATCAGGGGTGAATTCCTTTAAGGTTCTATAATAACAACGTGTTAAACGTGCATTGCGTTTCAGCTAGAAACAATGCAAAGGAAGTTACACCATATGGCAAGCAATCAACCACGCGAAGGACGTTACATGGAGGAAAGCATTCTTGATAATCAGCCAATCGATTTGGTGCTCGCGTCAACATCGCCTCGGCGCAAACAGCTTTTTGAACAGGAGAAATTGCGCTTTCGTGTTCTTAGTGCTCACGTTGATGAAACTCTTGATGCCGATTTGCGCGCGCGTCCGTTTGATGCCGTGCAAAAGCTGGCCGAGAAAAAAGCTCACGCGGTAGTAAATGCCATTTTGACTGATGAAAACTATCGCGGCTTTCTGGTGGTGGTTGGCGCTGACACCATGGTCGCGCGTGGCGGGGAAGTGTTCGGCAAGCCTACATCCGCTTCCGATGCAACGCGCATGCTTCGCGCGCTGTCTGGCACATCGCATTATGTGCACACGGGTGTGTCGGTGTGGTATTGCTTTGCTGGTGAGAACGAGAGCGATTTTTCACTTGCGTATCGCAGTTTTACGGACACAACGCGCGTTACGTTTAGGCCGCTGAGCAGCCTTGACATTGAAACGTATCTTGCAACGGGCGAGCCGTTTGACAAAGCGGGTGCGTACGGAATCCAGGGCAGCGCTGCTCAGTTTGTGCAGCAGCTTGACGGCCTGCGCTCCACGGTTGTTGGCTTTCCTATGGAGCGTTTTCTGCGCGAGTTCGCTGATGTTGTGCAACGCGTGAAACTTTCATGATGAGGTGGGGAACGCGTTCTCGCCAAGCTCATATGCGTTTCCGCATCTGCATCCGTTTTTGAACCCGCAGCGCCACCACCAGTACTCGCACTCGTTTTCGAGCGGTTGCGCGTTCGACCCGTTCTCGAGCGTCCGACGCTCTGTTACGTTCCCGCACCTGCTTCCAAGCTTGAAGCCGTTCCCGAGCGTCCGCCGCTCCGTCACGTTCCCGCGCACGACTATTTTGCTGCAATTGAGGATGTTTTATTGTATGCACGCGACCTGAGCTCATCAATGCCGCGTAGATGCTACAATAATGAACCGTATCATTACATTTTCAGGCGAGGCGCGTTTGTGCTTAGTTATGCATTATAGTTATGACAGGCATAAACCGGTACGCCCGATTGGGGTTAAGGACGCATAACTATGACAACACAGCCTGCACATTCAGCTAAAACGCCAGTTCAGATGACGGGTTCTCGAAGCGAACTTGCTCAAGCTGATGGCGCGAATACCGCATCGGCGCACTATGATATGCACGACGACATTAAAGAGGTGTTTTTCACCGAGCAGCAAATTCAAAAACGAGTTGCTGAACTGGGAAATGCGCTTACTCAAGAGTTCCAATCGGTGGCCGATAAAGGCGAAACGATTGTGCTCGTGTCGGTGTTGCGCGGTGCTGCAATTTTCATGGCCGATTTGGCGCGTTATATGAACGTGCCGCTTGAGATGGACTATATGGCCATTTCATCGTATGGTTCGGGCACGAAAAGCTCGGGTGTTGTGCGCATTTTGAAAGATTTGTCGTCCGAAATTAAAGGCAAGCACGTTATTATTGCTGAAGATATTCTCGATTCAGGCCTGACGCTTACGTATTTGCTGAAGAATCTTGCTTCGCGCGAGCCGGCGTCGCTTTCGGTGGTGCCTTTGTTGCGCAAAAAAGTAAAGGAACAAGCGCCCATCGATTGTTTGCACGTTGGTTTTGAATGCCCCGATGAGTTTATTGTTGGCTATGGCCTTGATTATGCTGAAAAATATCGCAATTTGCCTTATATTGGTGTTTTGAAGCCTGAAGTGTACGAATAGGAGTTTTGGGATTAGCACCAGCGGCGGTATCAGTATTGCACGAACAGCACAAGTGCTGCAAGCACGCCCGCTACGAGCATGAACAGCGCCGCCAGCACAAGCACCGCACTCGCATAAATGCCGCTACCAGCACAAACACGTAAAACTACGGTACCTACCAAACGGTATAAAACGGTACAAAACGATATAACACGGTACAAGAAAGTTAGGACTTATGGCACAACAACGAAACAAGTTCAAGCCAAAACCAAAAAAGCTGCGCACGCTTATCATTAATGTGGTCATTGTTGCCATCATTGTGTTTTTAGTGGGCCGCCAGCTTATGTTTGGCCAAAACGGGCAGCAAGGAAACACCGATACCTTAATTACTTCGGAGTTCGTATCTGCTGTTCAGCAAGACCGCGTGAAGTCGGTTGTGTATGACGCGGGTTCGTATACCGTAAGTGGTACGTATTACCCAGCAATTACCGCTGGCTCGCAAATTAGCTCGGCGTTCAAGGACTCGTTTGAAGCGCTGAACGCGCGTTCGGGTGAACAGGCGCGCGTGCATGCAGGCGCTCACGCGTCGTCAAGTGCAAGCGGCCAGACGGGCGAAAATGCCCAGGTGCCAGGCGTAAACACATCGCTTCTCGATTCCAAGCAACTTGGCACCGAGCGCCATTACACATCAACCTACCTGGGACAAAATTCGCTTGATGCCTTGCTGAAAAACCATCCTCAAATTTCGTACGAAATTAAGTTGCCTTCACCCTTTAGGGAAATTTTACAATCGGTTGTGCCTGTTATTTTAATGGGCGCGTTACTCTTCTTTTTCCTGTTCCAAGTGCAAAAAGCGGGAAGTTCGCAAATGGGCTTTGGCAAAACCAGCGCACGTCGCTCTGTTGAAGAGCGCCCCGACGTTAGCTTCGATGACGTTGCCGGCGCCGATGAAGCGGTTGAAGAAATGCGCGAAGTGAAAGACTTCCTGGCAAACCCCGAAAAATACAAGGAACTGGGAGCGCGCATCCCTCACGGTTGCTTGCTGGTAGGCCCTCCTGGAACTGGTAAAACGCTTCTCGCCCGCGCTGTTGCAGGCGAAGCTGGCGCACCGTTTTTCAGCATTTCAGGTTCCGACTTTGTTGAGATGTTCGCCGGCGTTGGCGCAAGTCGTGTGCGTGATTTGTTCAAGCAAGCAAAAGAAGCTGCACCGTCAATTATCTTTATCGACGAAATTGACGCCGTTGGCCGCAAACGTGGTGGCGGCTTTGGTGGTGCGCATGAGGAAGCCGATCAAACGCTTAACCAGCTGCTTGTTGAGCTGGACGGTTTCGACAAAAACGACTCGGTTGTGCTGATTGCTGCCACCAACCGTGCCGACGTGCTCGACCCCGCGCTGTTGCGTCCGGGGCGTTTCGACCGTCAAATTCTGGTTGATGCGCCTGACGTGCGCGGACGCGAAAAAATCCTGAAAGTTCACGCTAAAGGCAAGCCCTTAGGCACCGACATTAATTTGAAGTCGGTAGCTACCATTACGCCTGGTTTTACGGGTGCCGACCTTATGAACTTGCTGAACGAGGCTGCGCTGCTTACCGCGCGCCGCGGTAAAAAAGTTATTACGCAAAGTGAAGTAAGCGAAGCGATGGAGCGCATCGTTGCTGGCCCTGAGCGTAAAGGTCGCGTCATGACGGAAAGCACGAAAAAGACAATCGCGTATCACGAAAGTGGTCATGCGCTTGTTGGATTCAGCCTGCCGCTGGCCGACCCCGTTCACAAAATTTCGATTATTGCACGAGGTCGCGCCCTTGGTTACACCCTTAGCATTCCTGAGGAAGACAAAGTGCTGAACACGGTGGGAGAAATGAAAGCCCAGCTTGCTGTGTTTATGGGCGGGCGCGTTGCTGAAAAGCTGTTCTGCGACGATTACACAACCGGTGCCAGCAACGACATCGAGCGCGCAACAGCTATGGCGCGCGCTATGGTTACGCAATATGGCATGTCGCATGTGTTGGGCAACCAAACGTTCGCAAAGCCACGTGAAGAGGCTTATTTGGGCGGTAATGCCTGCAATTATTCAAGCGAAACGGTGCAGCTTATCGACAAGGAAGTGTCGCGCCTGCTTGATGAAGCGTATAACTGTGCGCTTACCATTTTGAAGAACAATGCGGAACAAATGCACCTGATGGCGCGCGTGTTGCTTGAGCGCGAAACCGTTGAAGGCGAAGCGTGCAAGGCGCTTCTCGAGAACAAGTGGGATGAATACGTAGCGCGTGAGCCCGAGCTTGAAGCCCAGCGTGAAGCTGAGGAGCAAGCGGCGCGCAAAAAAGACAAGGATGTTCTGCGTAAGAAAGCAGCCGATGAAAAACGTGAGAATCATACGCGCGGAAAGCATAACCGTCACGATGAAACCATGATAGACAAACTGGAAACGATGCTGGGTGCCGAGGGCATCAATGTGCAGATGAAACCTGAACGACCACTTGAGCGCGATGACAAGGATGCGCCTAAAGCGGCATCCAAACCAGCAGCAAAGCCGGCTTCTGCACCTGCGAAACCAGCTTCGCAATCGGTTGATGCCGAGTCCGCAAAGTCGCAAGCTGCTGAAACGCCACGTCGTGACACCGGTTCAAGCACCTCCGATTCATCCAAGGAGTAAGCGCCGTTATGCTGTGGAAGTGCGCGTCATTTACGTTTGATTGTCAGCGCCCTGTTATTATGGGCGTCGTAAACGTTACGCCCGATTCGTTTTCTGACGGTGGGCAATTTAATTCGCTTGATCGTGCGGTTCAACATGCTCGTGAATTGCACGAACAGGGCGCTCACATCATTGACGTGGGCGGCGAGTCAACGCGTCCTGGTGCGCAGCCTGTTTCCGAAGAAGAGGAGCTTGCGCGCTGCATCGATGTGGTGCGTGCGCTTGCGAAAGAAGGCCTGTGCGTCAGTATCGATACGCGTCACGCCAGTGTGGCGCGCGCGTGCGTTTGCGCAGGTGCGTCTATCATTAACGACGTTTCGGGTTTTCGCGATCCTGAAATGCGTA
>CAMPNZ010000032.1 GCA_946892075.1 uncultured Coriobacteriales bacterium | reverse complement strand
CGATGCGATGGCTGATAATGCGGCGGATGTCCAGGTTCTTTTTATAGCCCGGTTCAGGAATAAAGACCGTACGAAAGGCCTCGTTGTGATAGCGTGCGTCGTCAACTGAACGCTGCGCTTTGTTCCAATGTTGAAAACTTGTCGTGATTAAATCTACGTCGAATCCGGCGTGAACCAGCATGTCAGCTATTACTTTAAAGCGCGTGTAGCCGCGCGTTTCAGCGCCCAGCTTCACACCCATACTTACGACAGCTATGCGTTTGCGTACGGTTTGTGTCATGTACCTTCCTTATCAGGCCTTATCAGCACAAGGGCAGGGGAACGGGTGGTCGTCTACCAGCGCCGCCGCACTCGCGTGTGCCACGCACAGCCGCATTCCTGCGCGCTACGCGCCGCACTGCCACGCGTTCCCGATCACGTTCCCGCACACGATTTGCTGCGATACGTTCCCCATGGTGCGCATCGCCCGCCGCGGCGTCACCTTCCCGCGTGTCACGACGTTCCCGTTCATGCCCGCGCACACCCGCGCAGTCACGTTCCCGCGCAGCGCACTACTTGGTACGGTGATCGATGCCTCGTGCAATAATATCGCCCAGTGCTTGAAAAATTTCAACTATAATGACACATAATACAACAGCTACCAGCATTACGTCTGTCTGATAGCGCTGATATCCATAGCGAATGGCAATATCGCCCAGTCCGCCTGCTCCAACTGCGCCCGCAATGGCCGAGAATCCAAACAACGTAATAAAAGTAAGCGACACGCCGCGCACTAAACTTGGCAGCGACTCATGGATATATACTTTCGTGATAATTTGCAAGCTACTTGCGCCAAAACTTTGCGCTGCTTCAATAAGGCGCGCGTCAACTTCCGTTAACGACTGTTCCACAACGCGTGCCACAAACGGTGCCGCGGTAATGGTTAAAGGAACCAGCGCTCCGGGCACGCCAAGCGATGTACCTGCTATAAGGCGCGTAAAAGGAATAATGGCAACCAGCAAAATAATGAACGGCACCGAGCGCACAAGATTAACAATCCAGCCCACAATCGTGTACACAATGCGGTTGCTTTTCAGGCCGCCAGGTGCGCATACAACCAAAAGCACACCCAAGATAAGCCCGATAACGCTTGCTATCAGCGTTGCAATACCTGTCATGACGATAGAGTCAATAGTGCCTTGCGCAAGCAGCGCTCCGTATTTATTGCAAAAAAGTTGGATGTCGTTCATGATTATGCTCCCTGTTCAACAATCGAAACGCCCTGAGCGCTTATCACGCTGCGCGAATTTTCTATCAGTTCATGAAGTGCGGTGCTTTGCGGATGCGCAAATACGCTGCGAGTAGGTCCTTCTTCAACGATGCGCCCGTTATCGATAACGGCAATTTTGTTGCATGCCGATTCTGCTACGGTAAGCGCATGGGTAATAAGCACCTGCGTGACGCCAAATTCGCGGTTGATTGTTTTCAGCAAATCGAGAATGGCAACGGTTGTTTTGGTGTCAAGTGCGCTGGTGGCTTCATCGCAGAGCATGATTTTCGCGCGGTTGGCAAGCGCTCGGGCAATTGCCACGCGTTGCTGCTGGCCGCCTGAAAGCTGCGCGGGGTAGCGTGTGCCTAAATCGGCAAGTCCTACCACGTCAAGCAGCTCTTTCGCGCGCGCCTCACGCTTTGCTTTTGGGCATCCGGTAAGCTCAAGAGGAAACGTGATGTTCTCAAGCACCGTTCGCTGCTGAAACAGCGAGAAGTTCTGAAAGATCATGCCTATCGACTGGCGCAGTTCCTTTAGCTGCTTCCCGCGATAGTTCGTAATATCGTTTCCGTCAATAAGAATGCGCCCCGAGCTTGGTCGCTCAAGGAGGTTGATGCATCTCACAAGCGTCGATTTTCCAGCGCCCGATGAGCCCAAAATTCCAAAAATATCGCCGCTTTCGATAGTAAGCGATATGTCTTTGAGTGCATGATGTTCGCCTTGTTTGCTTGCGTATGTTTTCGATACGTGATCGATGGTGATCATAATGGTGGTTCCGTTCTGTTCGTATGCTTGCAGTTCCTGTAAAACAGGCAATGGAGTGATTATCAAGGTACGCGCGCTTCGATGCAAGTATGAGTTATTTTATCCAGAATTATCAATTTTGCTTTATTCGTGCAGTTCATTTGCTTGTATCTAATCTAGTGATAGTAAGCGTTCTAAAAGAACTATGATAGAGTAGTTACAAAAAACGAAGCGATGGGATGTAAAAATGACGCCTCAAGAAGATTTTGTTATGAAAACCATTAACAGCCGAGACATCCATTTTGTGCGCTTTTGGTTTACTGACGTGCTGGGGAACATGAAGTCGTTTGCGGTAAGTCCCAGCGAAGTTCAGCACGCGTTTACAAATGGTATGGGTTTTGACGGCAGCTGCATTGCTGGTTTTGCGTCGTCGGAGGAATCGGACATGCTTGCTTTTCCCGATGCGTCAACCTTTCAGGTTTTGCCCTGGCGCCCCACGTCAAATGCGGTGGCGCGCATGTTTTGCTGCATTCGCCATCCCGATGGTGCGGTTTTTGAGGGCGATCCGCGCCGCATTCTTGAGCGCATGGTGAACGCTGCTGCCGAAAAAGGCTACGTTGTGAATGCCGGCTCCGAGTTGGAATTTTACTATTTCAAGAACGGACAGCGCCCTGAAGTGCTTGATTGCGGCGGCTATTTCGACCTTACGACGCTTGATTCAGCTACCGATTTGCGCCGCGAAACCGTTCTTATGCTTGAAAATATGGGCATTCCGGTTGAATATTCTCACCACGAGCGCGGGCCGTCGCAAAACGAGATTGACCTGCGTTTTACCGATGCGCTTTCGATGGCTGATGCCGTTATGACCTACAAGCTTGTGGTGAAAGAAATTGCCATTGAGCACGGCGTTCATGCGTCGTTTATGCCGATGCCATTTGCGCATCATCCCGGTAACGGCATGCACGTTCATCAAAGTTTGTTTGATGAAGAAGGCAACAACGTTTTTTACGACCCGGCCGATCCGCTGGGATATAACCTTTCTGACGTGGCAAAACACTATATTGCGGGACTTCTGCATTACGCTCCTGAGTGCGCGCTGGTTACCAATCAGTACGTGAATTCCTACAAGCGTTTGAACTCGTGCGATCAGGCGCCAAAGATGGTTACGTGGAGTTACAAAAACCGCGCCGCGCTGGTGCGTATTCCGGGTTATCGTCCGTCAAGCGAGGAAGCGTGCCGCGTTGAGTTTAGAAATCCCGACCCTGCGTCGAACCCGTATTTGGTGTTTGCGCTGATGATAGCCGCAGGCTTGGAAGGCATCGAGAAGCAGCTTCCGCTTCCGCCAGCAACGAATTTCAAGTCGACCGATCCTCAAACAAGTACGCTGACACCGCTTCCTACTAATTTAGGGGAGGCGATAACGGCCTTTGAGCGTTCGGAATTTGCGCACAAAGTGCTTGGTGACCACGTGTTTTCATACTTGTTGCGCGCCAAAAAAGAAGAGTGGAGCGAGTATCAAAAAATGGTTTCTCAATGGGAAATTGAGCGGTATTTGCCCACGTTATAGCGGAATGTGTGCTTTGTATTTGCGTCTGCGTTAAGGAGGATGTCGTATGTCACATAAGGCGCTTTTTATTGCTGATACTTTAGAGCATGCTCATCACTTTCACCAGGTATTTATGCGTCTTGGTGTTGATGTGTGCGCTGGCTCTACGAATCAGTTGTCTCGCTTATGGACATCGTCTTCGCATTTTGACGTGGTTGTGTACGAAGCCACGGGCGCCGCACGTTCGATTCTTGGTATGCTTGAGCATCAGGCGCAAGAAACAGAAACGCCCTTGCTTGAAATTTTGCAGCCTGCCGATTTTCAAAGTGTCAACAGGCCTTTTATGGAACGCTGCGATTATGTTTCCAGCGATGCAAGCCTTGAAGAATGCACGCTGCGCATTTCGCGTTTGTTGGCGTATCATGTGCCTCAACATGAAGGTGACGAGCTGCGCATCGATAGCATGCTTATCAATTTGGCAACCTATCAAGTGTGCGTGAATGGCGTTCCTATCGATTTGACGTATCTTGAATATGCGCTGCTTGCGTTTTTTGCGAAGCATCCTAATCAGACTTTTTCGCGCGATGCGTTGTTGCAGCGTGTGTGGGGTTTTGATTATTATGGCGGCTCGCGCACGGTGGATGTGCACGTGCGTCGTATTCGTGCAAAAATTGGGCCTGATTTGGCGCAACGTCTTGAAACGGTGCGCGGTGTTGGCTATTTGTGGCACGCCGATGATGCCAGCGCACAAGCGTAGAATGAGCGTCTTACGAGTCTAGAACACGTGGCTTAAGCACGCGCAGCCCGCGTGCAAAGCAAGAAATGAAGCCGTATCTGTGGTAAGGAGTTTGCATGTCTGTGCAAAAAGTAATAGCTGTTATTGACGGAAATTCTCTTATGCACCGCGCGTTTCATGCAATTAGCGCGCCTTTAACAGCTCCTGATGGCACGCCCACAAACGCGGTGTACGGATTTATGGTTATGCTTGTTCAGTTCATTCAAGAACACAAGCCCGATGCCGTTGTATGCGCTTTTGACGCAGGTAAACCGCAATTTCGTATCGATAAACTGCCGCAGTATAAGGCGAATCGTCCGCCGATGGATGAAAATTTGCGCCCGCAATTTGCGGTTGTTGAAGAAATTTTGAACGCACTGAACGTTCCCGTAGTAAAAATTCCTGGTATTGAGGGCGATGACATTTTAGGCAGCGTTGCGCATGAAGCAGCGAAGCTGAATATGGCAGCGCAATTGCTTACGGGCGATAAGGACGCGTATCAGCTGATCAACGATGCTGTAAGCGTGTTTACAACCGTCCGCGGTACATCGTCGCTTGGCGTCTACGATGCGCAAGCGGTGTATGATCGCTACGGTGTGTGGCCGCGCCAATTTATTGACTATTTGGGGCTTATGGGCGATAGTGCCGATAATATCCCTGGTGTAAGCGGCATTGGTCCGAAAAAAGCGTCGAACTTGCTGCAAAAATTCGATACGATGGAAGGCATTTACCAGCACATTGACGAGCTGCGCGGCAAAGACAAAGAGCATTTGTGCGAAGACAAAGAGCAGGCGTTTTTAAGCCGCGAGATTGCAACCATTCGCAATGATATTCCTCTTGGGCTGGATCTTCAGCACTTAGTGTTCCCGACGTGCGATTTTGCGCGCGTTCATAGTGCGCTTGTGAAGTACAATCTTAAAGCTTTGGCAAAGCGCATGCGTGAATTGCTTGGTCAAGCAGAAGGTGCGGGAACAGGTGCGGCTGGCGGCGCAAGCGATGTATCGAGCGAAAGCGCAGGTACAGGCTTGGACAATGCCGCAAGCTTGGATGATGACGCCTACGACCGCTTTGAAGTTCGCTTCGTTATGAAGTCCGACGAAGCGCTGCACTTTGTGGAAGACGCGCTCCAAACGCATACGCGTCTTGCGCTTGCATATCGCAGCATCGATGCGCCTCTTTTATTTCAGTCGGCCGACGTGCTTGCATGCGCCAGTAGTTCCGGGCTTGCGCTGATAAGCGGTGACGATGCTCCTCGCATGTTGGCGCGTATTATCACGCAGGGAAGTTTTGCTGCGTACGACGTAAAATCCCTTGTTCAACAGGTGTTTCCTGCCGATAGCGCGCAGCCATCGCCCTTATCGGAGCACGATGTAATCAGCATGGATGCCTTTGACGTTCGCTTAGCAAGTTATTTGCTGCATTCTTCCGAGCAAAACCAAACGCTTAATTTTCTTGCGGAAAGCTATTTGCATCAATCGCTTCCTGTGCTTGATGAAGACGACAACGCGTCGGTTGTGTGCCTTGAAGCGGATGTTGTGTCGCAGCTTGTACCGACGTTGACGCAGCTGTTGCAAAACGATGCGTCGTGGAAGGTGTTTACGACTATCGACGCGCCGCTGGTGGGCGTGTTGGCATGCATGGAGCGCACGGGTGCTGCTATCGATTCGCCGCGCATGAGCGAAATTTTGAAAGACACAAGTGAAAAGCTGCAAAACTACCAGAAAAAAATTACTGAATTAGCAGGTGAAAGCTTTAATATCGATTCGCCGATGCAACTGGGGCACATTTTATTTGACGTGCTGGGTTTGCCTCCCGGAAAGAAAACGCAGCGTGGCTATTCAACGAACTCTGCGGAACTTGAGCGCTTGTCGCTGATGCATCCGCTTCCAAAAGCGATTCTTGAGTATCGCGAACTGGCAAAGCTGCGTTCTACCTATCTTACAACCTTGCTTGATTTAGCAGCTGGCAGCGCTGATGGCTTTATTCACACCACGTTTAACCAAACCATCACAACCACCGGGCGCTTGTCGTCATCCGATCCGAATTTGCAAAACATTCCTGTTCGTAGCGAGTTGGGTCGCAGCATTCGTTCGTGCTTTGTACCGCGCGCGAGTGATGAGGTGTTCCTGTCGGCCGACTATTCGCAAATTGAGCTGCGCCTTCTTGCGCATTTGTCGGGCGATGCTAAGCTCATTGAAGCTTTTAATTCAGGCACCGATTTTCACACGCTTACCGCCGCGCACGTGTTTGGTATTCCTGTTGAACAGGTAAGCCCTGCTCAGCGCTCTCATGCGAAAGCGGTCAATTTCGGCATCGTTTATGGGCAGCAAGCCTACGGTTTAGCGACGTCGCTTGGTATTAGCCGAGCTGAAGCCAAAGACATGATTGATTCGTATTTTGCAGTATATCCGCAGGTTAGAGCCTATCTCGACGAAACGGTGCAGTTTGCGCGCAAGCATGGTTTTGCGCAAACGATGTTTGGCCGCAAGCGCCATATTCCTCAGCTGCGTTCCACGAACAAAAACATAAGCGCATTTGGGGCGCGTATGGCCATGAATCATCCTATGCAAGGCTCGGCAGCCGACCTTATTAAGCTTGCCATGATTCGTGTTGCGCGCGTTATTGATGAGGAACATTTCGACGCTCATTTGCTGCTGCAAGTACATGACGAACTTGATTTTTCCGTTAAGCAAAATCAAGTGGAAGATTTCCGCAAACGTGTGCTAGATTGTATGGAGCACGTTGTTGATTTATCGGTACCGCTGTGTGTTGATGCGCGCATCGCGCCCAACTGGGCCGAGGCGCATTAGGCGCGCGGGGCAGCTTCGTTGCTGCTTGTGTTTAGCGTGTGTGTTTGGGAATTTGTTTTGGGTTTTGTGTTTGCATAGGTACGGGAAGGAATAGGGGGCAGTTATGGACAAGCGCCGCGCGCTTCTTATTGTAGATGTGCAGCCAACCTTTTGCGAAGGCGGTGAATTACCTGTTCAAGGTGGAAACTTGTGCGCCGTTAGAATCGCAAATCACGTAAAGAAACATGCACGCGACTACGCGCTTATTGTGACGTCGCAAGATTGGCATATCGATCCGGGTTCGCATTTTTCTGAGCATCCCGATTTTGTTGATACCTGGCCTGTTCACGGCGTTGCTAATACTCCAAACGCACAATTACACGAAAGCATTTCGGGCTTGCCGATTGACGTGTCGGTGAAAAAAGGGATGTATGCAAGTGCGTATTCAGCGTTTGAAGGTGTTGATGAGGCGGGCAACTCGCTTGAAAGCATCTTGCGCGATTACGATATTTCCGAGCTTGATGTGTGCGGGCTTGCGCTTTCGCATTGCGTGAAAGAAAGCGCACTTGACGCACAGCGTTTGGGCTTTCAGACGGTGGTGTACACCGATCTTTCCGAGCCTGTTACGCGTGAATTGGGTCAAGCGGCACTTGAACAGCTAAGCGACAACCAGGTTATGTGCTGCCGTTCGTGCACGCACCACGCAGAAACGCAAGCGCCCGCGTAGTTGCATCGTGTTCTTGCTGATGGAGAACGTGTCTGAATGTTTGCCTCATCTTCGCCTCATCTTCGCCCAATATTTTCTGAATGTTCGCCCATTATAAGTAGAAGCCGCATCCACAGCTTGGAGGCGGCTTCTACTAGAACTACTTCTTCTTAACGCATAATCTTTGTGCCGCGCGCGCCGTGCTCCACAGCACGTTTTGCGCTTATACGCAGGCAGTTTGCGTTATTTTGTTCTGCGCAACGATTGACGTATCGTTCCTTTTGGATCTTTAATGAACAGGTAAATGCTCCACGCAACTAAACCAAGGACAATAACCGTAAGTCCCAAAATTGCATCATCAATCATGGTTTCTGCTTCTACAATTTCGATGAAGCCTTCACCTTCGATAAGGTTGTTAATGCCGTCTACGCACCACATAATTGCAGCACCCCAGTACATAAGGGCAAGTGCGCCAATTTTCATGTGGTTTTGAGGGCCAGCTGCATACCAAACGATGGAAGCGATTGCAGCAGCAAGGAAAGTCAGGACGAGCGTCATGTTATGCCTCCTTAGCACTTTTAACAGGGCGTTTTACCAGCGCATCGGCAACAAGGAAGGTCACAATCCACACGATAGTAACCAATACTGCCATGCCCACACCTACGGTTGCCATTTCATGAAGCATGTCCTCAATATCGGACGGGTCGTTCATGGCAGTGAGGAACGGCGGAAACGGAACCACTTCGCCATGCCACATGTGCTCTAAACACAACAAAATCGCGCCGCCCCACAGCATGTTCATAAGCCAGCTGAGTTTGCGTGTCCAGCAAATGCCAGAAACCGATGGATCGGTGAGTTGGTTTCCTTCAGCATCTACAATGCCTTTTTCCATTTCCTTTTTCTTTACCGCTGCGCGAACAATGCTCACCACAATTGCTTCGCCGGTACTAACAAGAAAGCAAGCCATAGTTTCTCCTTTTTCTTTGGCTTTGCATTACGCTTATTATTTTACTCCTTGTAACACGAATTTCAACTTAATAACATTCTTGAAACAGTTTATGAACAAATATTTTTATGACATGCGCTTATAGGTATTGTATGGAGAAAATTTTGCGAACATGGACAAACTTTGGTACACGCTGATTATTGCGCGTCCGTTTGCGTTTGTACTACGTGTGTTCGCGCCGATTGTTTCAGCGGAAGCATCATGCGAAAACAGGTTTCGCCTTTTCCGTACGCATACAGCTGAAGTGTGCCGTGATGCTTGTGCACAATTTCGCGCGCAATCGACAAGCCTAAACCGAAGCCCTCAAGCGCGCTACCTCGCGCTTTATCCGATCGGTAAAAGCGCTCAAACAAGTGGGGTGCATCCTTATCGCTGATGTCGCCACCGCTGTTCGTGATATAGATATACGCACGTCGCCCATCACGTTTCAGTTCGACGCGCACAAATCCATGCTCGTTGACGTATTTGCACGCGTTATCAAGCAAGGTCGTAAGGCACTGCTGTAGCTTTTCTTCATCGGCCTGTATCTGAATAGGCTCGCTAGCACGGCACTCCAGCGTAACATGCCGCTCGTACGCCAATGCTTCAAATTGCAAAATTTCTTTCTCGATAAGCTCATTAAGCTGGAAGGTTTTTATTGCAAGCCGATCCGGATCTTCCACATGCGCAAGGTGCAACATTTCACTTGTCAGGCGCTCCATGCGATGCACTTCGCTTGCAATGGCGTGAATCCACTGATACTCCTGCTGGATGGTATGGTTTTTGTGGCTGGTGATAAGCGATAAATTGGCAAGAATAATGGTGAGCGGCGTTTTTAGCTCGTGTGACGCATCAGCCACAAAGCGCCGTTGTTCTTCCCAGGCATTTTGCGTGGGCAAAAGCAGCCAGTTTGCAATTAAGGTGACAATGACACTGATAAACACTAAGGCCACAACATCGCCAAACACCAGCATCACCGCAAGACGCTTCCATTCTTGCAAGGAACTTGTTTCAGCAAACGCAATGTAGGTTGAACCGTAGGCTTTTGTTTTTGCAAAGTGCAAGTTCGCGTGGGGAAGTGAGCCCTCGTGGCGCTTCGTTTTAAGCGCTTCTTCGATGCTTGCTCCCAGCGTTTGCGGCGAAAGGATTGCATGCGATGCTTGCGAAACTAAATCGATAACACCACCTGCGCTTATGCGATATACCGCCACGGGAATAAGAATCGTGTTTGTGCCGTAGGGCGACGAGTTAAGTTCGAAAGGCTCAAGGGGTGCGTCTTGGTGCAGCGTGTAGTAGTTCTCGGGCGAACGCGGAAAAATGTATGCTGACGTGCTGCGTTGCAGTGCTTGGTTCAGCGAAAACGACAGCTCATCAACCGAGCGGTTAAAGCTAAGAATGCACAGCAGTGCCGAGATGCTTGTTAGCAACACAAAACTAACAATAATAACGACGGCAATAAATTTCAACCGCAGTGTTTTGATCATGCTATTCATGCTATTCATGAAGCGCCTGCTCATCGCTGCCGTGCTTGCGTGTGCTACCAGGCGCCTGTTCACCAGAACCACTGCGTGCGTCGCCAGCAGCTTGTCCATCAGCGCCGCCCGCTGCACCACCATGTGCACTATCCACGGCATCACATTCGTCAATAACCAGCTTATAGCCAATTTTTCGCATCGTTTCAATACGAACGCGCGAGCCCACAAAACGAATTTTCTTGCGTAAAAACGAGATATACGCTTCAACGTTATTGTCCATCACGAAGTTTTCGCTGTCCCACGCTTTTGCAATAATCATGTCTTTGGTAAGGGTGTGCGTCGGCGCCGACATAAACAGCTGCGCAATGATGAATTCTTTTTGCGAGAGGTTGATTTTTTTATCGTTGCATTGAAGCTCATGCGCTTCAAGATTAAGAGTCAAGTCGCCCACCGCAATTTTTTCGAACAGCACAGCCCCTTGACGGCGCGCCAGTGCCCGCAGGTGAGCAAGCAATTCTGCCGTCGAAAACGGCTTTGTCATGTAGTCGTCGGCACCGCTGTCGTAGCCTTCAATTTTGTCGGCAACGCTTCCGCGCGCCGTAAGCATCAAAACGGGCGTCGATATGCCTTCGCGGCGCAACTGTTTGCATACGCTAAGGCCGTCAATTTCAGGAATCATCAAATCGCAAATGATGATGTCGTATTCGCCGCAACGCGCATACGTAAGCCCAGTTGAACCGTCATATACACAGTCAACGGAGTAGTTGTGTTCGCGAAGGAGCGCTTGCAAGGTATGTGACAAGCTGCGGTCGTCTTCAATCAGCAACAGATGCATACAAGCCTCCTTTTCTGCGGGCGAAGCACGGTATTGTGGGCGTTTCTTGGTGCTTGGTGCTTGTTCCATGTTGTAGCACGCGTCCGCCAACCGCGCGAACCCGCACCCGTTCGCCAACTACGCGAAACGCGCGAACCCGCGCCTGTTCCCGTTCCCGCGCGAAACGCGCGAACCCGCGCCTGTTCCCGTTCCCGTGCACGTTCGCCAACAACCACACGCGGCAAATTTCGCAACGTATACGTTATAGCGCGTTTATTGTGTCTTGTCTTAGAGTACTATAAGGACGAAGCAATTATGTGAAAGTTTCGTATCAGTTCACACGATGCGCTCTGTTTTGCACACGCTTCGAACCATGCGTTACTGCCTGTGCGCGTTGTGTGCAGGCGCGCCAAACCAATTCGCTGAAGGAGATTAAGGTGACCAATCAGGTTAAACGAGTCTATCGATTCGGAAAAGATGCAGCGGGAGTAAACGTAACAGAAGGAAGCGCCCACATGAAGGCGCTGTTGGGAGGTAAAGGCGCGAACCTGGCCGAGATGGCAAATCTCGACTTGCCGGTTCCTCCTGGTTTTACTATCACCTGTCAAACGTGCATGGAATACGCGAACGCATCAAACGTATGGCCTGATGGCGCACTTGACGAAATACACGAATACCGCGTTGACCTTGAGAAACGCATGGGAAAAACCATCGGAGACGATAACGATCCGCTGCTGGTTTCGGTTCGCTCGGGCGCGCCTTTGTCGATGCCAGGCATGATGGATACCGTGTTGAACTTGGGCTTAAATGACCGCTCCATTCACGGCCTTATCGCACAAACGAACAATCCGCGCTTCGCGTGGGATTCATATCGCCGCTTTATACAGATGTTCTCGAACGTGGTTATCGGGCTTGACGGCGATTTGTTCGAAAACGCCATTATCAGCATGAAACGCAAGCGCAATGTTGAGTCGGACACGCAGCTTACAGCCGCCGATTTGGAAGAATTGGTGCAAGAGTTCAAGCGCATTTTCGCGCAATACACACCGCAAGATAAATATCCCCAGCTTGTTGAGGGTGCAAGTTGCGTGTTTCCGCAAGATCCTCTTGTGCAGCTTAAGCTTGCTATTGAAGCAGTGTTTGGAAGCTGGAATAATCCGCGCGCGGTTTTGTATCGCTCAAAGAACAGAATTCCTGACGATTTAGGTACCGCTGTTAACGTGCAATGCATGGTGTTTGGCAACAAGGGCAATACCTCGGCAACGGGCGTGGCGTTTACGCGCAACCCCGCTGATGGCACCAAGGAATTTTACGGCGACTACCTGGTAAATGCGCAAGGCGAAGATGTTGTTGCTGGTATTCGCAACACTTCTCCCATATCAGAGCTGAAAACGGTTGAAGGTTTGCAGGAAGCGGGCAGCGAACTCGAGCGCGTGTTTGTGATTCTCGAACAGCATTACCGCGATATGATGGACATCGAATTCACCATTGAACAGGGTAAACTGTGGATGCTGCAAACGCGTGTTGGAAAGCGTACGGCAGCATCCGCGCTTAAAATTGCCATTGATATGCACGCTGAGGGGCTCATCACGAAAGAAGAAGCGGTTATGCGCGTTGAGCCACAGCAGCTTGACCAGCTGCTTCACCCGCAATTTGATGCGAATGCGCACTACGATGTGTTGGCGCGCGGCTTGAATGCTTCCCCTGGAGCTGCGGTTGGAAAATGCGTCTTTTCAGCTAAGGCGGCAGTTGAAGCAGCCGAGCGCGGCGAGAAAACAATTTTGGTGCGCTGGGAAACAACGCCTGACGATCTTGCTGGCATGATTGCTGCTGAAGGCATTCTGACGTCGCACGGTGGCAAAACTTCGCACGCGGCTGTTATTGCACGTGGTATGGGTGCGCCCTGCGTTTGCGGTGTTGAGGCGCTTAAAATTGATGCGCAAGCCAAGGAAGCGCGCGTCAGTGGCACTTCGGTTGTGCTGCACGAGGGCGACCTTATTTCTCTTGACGGAACTACCGGCATTGTGGTGTTAGGCGCTGTCGATTTGGTATCGCCTTCGCTTACCGGCAATCTTGATACCATTTTGGAATGGGCTGATGAATTCAGACAGCTTGGCGTGCGCGCGAATGCCGATAATCCAGACGATGCACGCCTGTCGCGTTCGTTTGGCGCAGAAGGCATCGGGCTTGATAGAACCGAGCACATGTTCTTGGGCGAACGCAAACAAATTATTCAAACTTTCATCTTAAACGACAATGCTGACGTGCGCAAAGAGGCAACTGACAAGCTGTTTACAGCTCAGCAAGAAGATTTCTATGGCATGTTTAAGGCTATGGATGAGCTGCCTGTTATCGTGCGTTTGCTTGACCCGCCTTTGCATGAGTTCCTTGAAAATCCGCGCGACTTAGCGGTAGAAATTGCTCGCTTAGAAGCGCAGGGTGTTGCCGACGAGCAGCTATCCGAAAAGCGTTTGCTTCTTTCTAAAATCGATTCCTTTGTAGAGGCAAACCCCATGCTTGGCCTGCGCGGATGCCGTCTTGGCATCGTGTATCCCATTTTGCCGGTGATGCAAGTGCGCGCTATCGCAACGGCAGCGGCGCGTTTGATTAAAGAAGGTTTGCACCCCAAGCCAGAAATTATGATTCCGCTGGTTTGCACCGTGCGCGAGCTGAAAAAGTTGCGTGCAACCTGTGAGCAAACGGTTCAAGAAATTGCAGATGAATTTGGTATTTCGCTTGAAATTCCTGTTGGAACAATGATTGAGTTGCCGCGTGCAGCGCTAACGGCCGACGAAATTGCCCAGCAGGCAGACTTCTTCAGCTTTGGCACGAACGACCTTACGCAAACGACCTTCGGCTTTAGCCGCGATGACGTGGAAGGCGAGTTCATCCCGCAATACTTATCTGAAAAGCTGCTTGCGTATAACCCGTTTGCTACCATTGATGCTGCTGTTGCGAAATTAGTTGCGATGGGTACCGACTTAGGACGCAAGGGAAATCCCAAGCTGAAAGTGGGTATTTGCGGCGAACACGGCGGCGATCCCGATTCTATTCACACGTTCCATAACATTGGTGTTGACTACGTAAGCTGCTCGCCGTATCGCGTTCCTGTTGCGCGTTTAGCGGCAGCTCAGGCGGCACTTTCAAGCAAGGAGCGCTAGGAGGCAAGGGGCGTTTTCCAACAAGGGGCGCTCGTAGGCACGGAATTTCTGCAGGTAAAGTGCGTGCGGCACGCAAGGAGTGTTCGTCGGTAGTGACGTCCGCAGCTAACGTGCGTGCGGCACGCAAGGAGCAATCGTAAGCAAGAAGCGCCCGGCCTGCACTTGCTGTTGCTTGCCCGCGCGTTATTCGGGGATGATATCTTCTATCGTGCCGCCACACACAACCGTGTCGGCACGATAGCAAACTGCAAATTGTCCAGGTGCGCACGCACGTTGCGGCGCACAAAATTCTATCCGAAGGCGATTGTTGCTTGCGTTGGTTACCACCGCGTCTTGAGCTGTTTGACGATAGTGCGTTTTCACACTCAGCTGTTGTGCCTGGTCAATATGGTCAAGCGCGCCATACGTTACGTCGCGCACAATAACGCCGCGACACTGCGTATTTGTGTCGGTGTCAACAACGAGCTCGTTTGTGTCTGGGCGCTTTTCGTACACATACAGCGGTTGCGCTGCCGCAACACCTATGCCTTTTCGCTGGCCAATGGTGTAGTGGATAAGCCCTTGATGCGTACCAAGCCTCTTTCCTTCGCGGTTCACAATAGCGCCCGGCGTAAATGATTTTCCCGTTCGTTTGTGTATAAACGCCGCATAATTACCATCAGGAACAAAGCAAATGTCCTGACTTTCTTGCTTTTGCGCGTTGATGAAACCCGCCTTGTGCGCAAGCTCTCTGACCTGCGTTTTCGTAAGCTCGCCTAGCGGGAACAGCATATGGCGCAAGGTGTCCTGATCAAGATGAAACAA
>CAMPNZ010000031.1 GCA_946892075.1 uncultured Coriobacteriales bacterium | reverse complement strand
GAAATTCCTAGAAATATGCTTCCTGCCAGCAACAACAGCACAATCACGAACGCAAAACTTTGCGCGCGCTGCAGGTTGCTGTCAACGATAAGCGCGTGCAAAAAACGATAGATGGTATAGTATCCGCCCATAATAAGGATGGACGATACGCCCGATATAATAACTGCCAGTATGGCTAAGCCTTTAAGCTGGGGAATGTAGGCGAACAGTTTTCGGTAGGTGTTCATAAGCGTTCCTTTGTTGATGGGGAAGGTGTTGCGTGGTGCTGCTTGCGCTGGTGCGGTTGCGGCGGGTGCGGTTGGGGCTTGCTTGCATGTTGCTCGTGTTGGCGCGGTTGCTGTTGGCGCGGTTGCTGCTCGCGCGGCTTGCTTTCGTCCGCGCGCGGCTCGCTCGGTTGCTGTGCATCCGCACGTTCTCCTTGTGACGTGCTGTTTTCCAAGTTGCCTTGCTCCAGAATACGTAAAATGATGTCTTTTATAAGGTTTTGATTGTCTTGTACAAGCTCGTGTGCTTTCAATACGTTTGCAGAAAGAATAATTGCATTTACAAAAAATGCCATAAACGCAACTCGATTTGGAGCGATATTGAGCGTTTCTGCTTCGATATTTTGGGTCTTAAACATTTCCAATGTTGTGCGCTCAAGTTGCTTATATACTTCGTCAAGCTGGGAGTTTCTTTTTTTAGCCAGCAGCAATTCAACGTAGACAGGCATAAGTGTATTTGTATCAACAGCCTTTTTTGCCATTTCATCAGCAAAAAATTCCACAGTCCATGTTTTACCGCTTGCAAGCGATTGAGTAATAATGGTATTGCGATAGATGATGCCGTCCAGCATGATGTCGTACAGCACGCTGGTTGTATTTTTGTAATAGTGATACAAACCACCTTTTGAAAGGCCCGTTTCTTTAACCAGATCTTCCATCGTCGTGTTGTCGAAGCCCTTTTCCACAAAAATACGTGCTGCTACACGCTTGATTTGCTGTTTGCGCTCGTCGAAGCTGAGGCGTTTATTGCGAACCATGGGCTACTCCCTTGCTGGTGGAACGTGTGGTGTGACGTGTGTGGATGCTTCTACCGACGGTTGCGTCGATATAAGCAGTATAAATTAGCTTACACTTACTTTCAAGAACTTTTTTGTGTGGGAACGGGAGCGGCAACGAACGCGGCAACGAACGCGGAAACGGGTGCGGAAACGGGAGCGGGAACGAACGCGGAAACGCCCGCAGGAATGAACGCGGCAACGAACGCAGGAACGGGAGCGTGTGTGCTTGCTTAGGCTTGCCCGTGCGCCTCGCTCGTGCGGTTGGTCGAAGCCGTGCGCTCGTACCGTTTGCCCGTACCGTTCGCTCGAGCGGTTCGCCCTTACAGTTCGCCAAATATGCTGGTGATGGCGCTTTCGTCAATATGCCGCGCGCTTTTGAGCGCCGCTTTTTCCAGATACGAATCAAGGTGCTCATCGATGGACGACTGTACCAGCTTGTCCAGTTTTAGGTTTCGCAGCTTGAAAAACAAACTTGGATCGCTGTCGAAGGCAATCCCAATGCCGTACAGCACCGCGCCTATGTGTTTGCACACACACGCCCAATCGGGGCAGGTACATTGCAAGTGCAGCTGGTTGGGAGTAGGGAACAGCGGATGCGTTCCGCCCAGCAGTTCGTCGGCAAAACTTTTCGGGAACGCGCCGGTAAGCAGTTCGTGCATCGAGCTGATGTGTTCCTTAAATAAGGCAGTAAGCTGGTCTTTTGCCTTCTTGCTAAGCGGATCTATGGTAATGGTAACGGTGTAGTCGTCCGCGCGCGAGCCGTGCACTTGTGCCGTTACGTAATTTGGCATAACGGTAATTGCTTGCACTTTGCCCGTTCGCACATAGGTGCGCGCGCGAGGCAGCCGGTTGGCGTAATCGGAGTAGCTTAAAATTTTGTTTTGCCACGCCATACCCCACCAGTTGCGCGTCAGTTTATTGCCGGTGATGGCGATGGTGTAGGTTTCTGGTTGCGCTCCGCCGCGCGTTTTGCGTGTTGCGGAACGTGTTGCGGAACGTGTTGCAGCTTGTTTCGCGTCGCTGGGCACGTTCCCGCTTGCGTTCGTGTTCGCGGCTCCATTCGGCCTGTTCCCGCGCGTGTATGTGGCCCCGTTCGCATTCGCGTTTCCGTTCACGCACACACACGCGCGTCCGTTTCTGCACCGCTCACCCGCGTTCCCGCTTGCGTTTGTTGTTGTGTTTGTCCGTGTCATAGTGCTTATCCTTTACGCAGAGCAAAAAATTCGTACAGCTCTTTGTTGCTTAACGTGGTTAGGCTTGGCGCCTTGTTTTCTGCAATCGCGCTGGCAGAAAGGTACTTTTTCTTCTCAAGAAGCTCGTCGATGCTCATATCAAGCGTCTGGCGGCAAATAAAATAATGCACCATCACGTCTTTTGTTTGCCCAATGCGATACGCGCGGTCGCTGGCCTGCTTCTCGATTTGCGGATTCCACCACCTATCGAAGTGAATGACGTGGTTCGCGCCCGTTAAGTTAAGGCCAACACCCCCAGCTCGCAGGCTTAATATCATGAAGGGATGGTAGCTATCGCCGTTGAACGCGTCCACCACTTTTTGGCGCTCTTGGGGGCTTACGCCGCCGTGCAACACCAGCGGCTGAACGGAAGGCCCCAGCGTATCGCACAAAAACGCCGACAGATGCGGAATAATTTCCTTGTATTGCGTGAAAATAAGCACCCGTTCGCGCGCTTTATAGATGTCTTCAACCAGCTGCGCCAGGCGTATGAATTTGCCGCTTTCGCTTGGTTTGTAAACGTCGTTTCCGCTGTACTGGCTGGGATGATTCGTAATTTGCTTCAGGTGCGTAAGCGTCGCGAAAATCATGCCGCGCCTATCGGTTTGGTTCGTGGTATCTTCAATCGCTTTTTTGAACGCCGCCAGCGTTTTTCGATAAAGCGCAGCTTGCTTGGGCGTTAGATCGATGTACTCCTTGTGCTCCATTTTTTTCGGAAGGTCGCTGATAATGGCCTTGTCGGTTTTCACGCGGCGCATGATGAAGGGCGCCGTTGCCTGCTGAAGCTGCTGATAGCCGTGCGTTTTTGTTTCCAGCATGCGCGCGTATTTTTGGAAGCTGTACGCGCTGCCAAGGTAGCCAGGCAAAATGAAGTCGAAAATCGAGAACAAATCCATCAGGTCGTTTTCGATGGGCGTGCCCGTAAGCGCAATTCTCATGCGGCTGTGCAGCAACTTAACGGCTTTTGTTTGCTGCGAACTGGTGTTTTTAATGGCTTGTGCCTCGTCAAGAATAACCACATCCCACAGTTGTTGCAGCAAGGCCGCCTCGCGTTTAAGCATGCCGTAGCTGGTAAGCGTGATGAACGGCCCGATGCTGCGCGTTTTGCCGTGATAGGTAACAAAAGGCGCGCTTGGCGCAAATTTTTTGAGCTCTTCTTCCCAGTTCGCAAGCAGCGAGCTTGGCATTACGATGAGCACTTTTCGCGGGGAACGCGCTGTGGCCGTTTGCGCGGGGGCGTTGCTCGCGGGAACGGGTGCGGGCACGTCATTCGCCCCGTTCGCAAGCGGTGCCTCGTTCCCGCCGTTCCCCTCATTCCCGTCGTTCCCGCCGCTATCCAGCGACAGCGCGCCGCATCGTTCCTGCGTCCGCAGCGCGTCAAGGTATGCGATGATTTGCAGCGTTTTGCCAAGCCCCATGTCATCGGCCAAAATGACGCCCAAATTCAGCTCGTCCATCGCGCGCAACCACAGGTACCCTTGCAGCTGATAAGCGCGCAGGTTCGCGTGCACGCTTGCCGGAAGCGTGTAGTTTTCGCACGTCGTAAGCTTGTTCAGTGCCTCCTTGAAATAGCTCATAACGCAACTGATGTCCAGGAAGTCTTGGTTTTTGGTTGCCAGCTGCAACGAGTCAAGCAGGCTTAAGCCGCCGCGCGTTTGTTCGTGCAGGTCGTTCGCCTTTGCCAGCAGTTCGGTGATACGCTTGTGGTCAACTTCAATCCACGTTCCCTTAAACGCGTGCAAACCTTCGCTCATGCGCAGGAATGCTTCCAGTTCATCAGGCGAAACCGTAATGCCGTTGTACTCGATTTCAGGACGAAACGAAAGCAGCTTGTCTTTGCTAAACGCCGCGCCCGTTTCAACTTTCAGCTGCACTTTCGCCGGCTGATGAACGCGCGCCCACCAGCGCGGCACCTTCGCGCGAATGCCCACGCGTTCGTACAGTTCAAGCTCGTGCAAAAACTGGTTCGCTTCCTCGTCGCTAAAGTACACGGGCTGGAACAGCTCGCCTGTGTTCAGCAGTTTGCTAATGAGGCTCGATTCCTTCTCAAGCGTCGACAGCGAGCTTATCAGCTGCAAGATATATGCCTGGTCATGCTTGTATTTTTCCAGCGCGTGAGCAAGCGCGTAATGCTGAACGTGCCCGTTTTCAAGCTCGGTGTAGCTTGCCATAAACGCAAACGGATACTGCGCGCGCTTACTTTCCGCCAGGTGAAAAAATATCTGCCCCGACACCGCAAACGACAGGCCTTTTTCCTGGTAGTAGTCGGCAATCGTGTGCGGGTAGTGCGCAATTTCCTTCTTGAACAGCTGCGTTAGCTGCGCGAATTGCTCGTCAAGCCACTCGTTTGACAGTTCGTCCTGGTAAGAGGCAAGGCAAGCGCGCTCAAGCTCGCGTTTCAGGTGTTCGCGTTTGTAGGTGAACACGACGTTCTCGCGCAGGAAGTTGACGTCGCGCGTTGCGCTGATGCGCTTGTGGAAGAACAGGCTGAGCGTTGCAAAAAGGCGCTCCGAGCTGCGCTTCGAGCTGGCGGCGTTGGGCTCGCGCCACGGCATAGCGTACCACGCCTGGTATTTGTTCTGTTCCCAAGGCTGTAATTCTTCTGCGGTGCCAAAGTACTGAAAGCTGTGTTGTGTGAGAATGAACTCTATTGCAATCTCCTTTGATGTGGTGCGTCGTGTGAGCGCGAGCGCGTTAATGCAGCAACCACTGCATTATATCTTTTGCCAAAATACCATCATAATCCTCATTAAGCGCAGTATTTAAGCTAACGACCAATTTTTTATAATTATCGGGAATTTTTTGGAGTGGCCGTAGCGCGCGCTTTCTAACGCGTTCTTCTGGCATGCTACTCCCTAAACTTTTGGTTTTGGAAAGTTTAGGTTATTCGTTCCCTAAACTTCTGATGTTGGAAAGTTTGGGGAGTTTATTCCTTAAACTTTTAGGAGCCTGTAGCGACCCCTTGCAACTTTTAGAATCCTCTAGCAACTTCTAGCGTTTTGGCTGTTTGCTTACTCTTTGCGCGCCCTCTTTTTGCGAACGAAGCGCCTTGCGTGCAGCACCGGCACCACACGCAGAACACGCAGCGCACGTGCAATTGCCAACGCACCCGCCAGCACACTTATGCTTGCCAGCGCACCAAAGAAGCTTGTATCGCCTGTGTGGGGCAGCGCTGTTCGCCCGCGTTCGTCATTAAGTGCCCGCGTCAGCGCCGTTGGAGATTGCAGCGTTAGATTATCCAGCGTTAGAGCTTGCGGCGTGACTGTTTGAGACGGTGCGCGCTGTACGGATGGTTGCGTGGGCAACGTAGTATGGGGCAGCGGATTTGACTCGCTAGAAGGCATTTCCGGCTGTTGAGGCTTCATGCTCGGCGGCGTTGGCACTTTTGGCGCTGGTGGTGCCGGCGGCGTCGGCGGCACAAGCGGGTTTAGCTGTGGAAGCCTGTCCGAGGTATCAACAGGAATAAACTTCCACGTTCCAACTAATGTGACGTTCCTGTTCACATTCTTAATCGTTGTAACAGCTTCGCCTTTTCCGTCAACTTTCCAACCAGCGTCACGGTCAAAAACCCACGTGCCCGTCTTCTTTTTCCCGTCACCCACCACTTCTGGATACGGCTCGAACGGTGCATTGTCTGTTGTGAGCAGGCTGTCGGTATCGATGGTGAAACTGTTGCCGTTATAAACGTTAAACGGTTTTAGCGCATATTGTTCGTTCATGTAATCGGGCAGCGTTTGACCAGGCGTTCCGCTTACAAACTTAAAGGAAACGTTGTAAGGAGCTTTTACGGAAACATCTACTTTTTCTTCTTCAAAGGAAACGTTGAAAGGAATAAGCTTGTCGGTATCATTTCCTCCAAGCTGTCGATACACGTAATTCATTCTTCCCGAAAGCGTGCCTTGCGCCGAGCCTTCAATGTGGTACGTTTTACCAGCTTGTGCATCGGTGTTAAACCACACAGGAATAAACTTAATAGTAAGTTCCTTCGCCAAAGCGTTGATGCGTTCCTTAATTTCGTCATATGAATAGGCATAGGGCCTCATCAGCCCATTGTCGCGATACCAATCTTTCAATGAAGCCGTTGCAGTTATCACATTGCCTTTTTCTTGAACATCTTTCAGTTCAAAACCGTCAAAGCTTCCCAAAAGTGACGTTGGATCGTTGCGAACGCCGCCAATTTTCATAGGGTAGTGTTTGTGCGGTTCATCAGGCAATTCTCTGCTTGGCGATAAGGATATTTCGTCTGGGAGCTTAAAGGTAAGTTTGATTGAAAGGTTTAAGCCTGAAATATACACACGCGAAACGTCATTGATGTTAGTTTTGAGCCAATTTTCAATACTGCCAAGGGACCGTTTGAACGGTGCAGTACTAATTTTGGAGTTTATTTCAAGGCCATCGCGCGTAAGGAGCGGTGCACTGTAATCTTCGTAAACAACCTTTTGCGCTGTGCTGGAAAAGGTAAATTTCCCGATGGCTGGAATACTGGTGTTTTTGCTGTCGGCCGTTAGGGTGTTGCTGTGTATAAGCTGATGATAGTCGTTTTTAGTGGTATCAAGGGGATTGCTTATGCTCGATTTCCCACCAAGAAGCGGCATAGTAAGTTCGTGTGTAATATACGTGCCACCAAAACCGGGCACCCAGGAGCCATGATCATTTTTTTGTAAGTTTAAAATACCAGTTCCTGTAATTTTTTTGTTTTTAACCTGTTCAAGCTGGCTTTTTGTGAACGAAACGTGAGCAGTAAGTTTTACGGTGTTCGTATCGGTTGATCCGTAGAGCTCTTTCCAGGCAGCTTCCTTGAACTTCATGTTCAGTGTAATGGTGTTCGTATGCCGTTTAGAAATGTTCGCGCTTGCCGATTGTACCAGCGGCGATTTATTTTCAACGCTTATGTCAGTGTTTTTCCAGCTAAGAGGTTCAGGCAACGAGAGCGAATAGCTGAAATCAAGCTTGGCTTGTTCATCTTTATAATCACGCTCCATTGCTTCTTTAGTAGCTTTCAGCATTTTGTTGACGGGAATTTCAAGCGTGAGTATGCCTGAAAAATTTTGGGCGTCGGCACTTGTGGCGCTTACCTCAGCGCCTGCTGCGTTTGTGGGCTTTACCTGCCATGATGCATATTTTCCTACTTCTAAAAGCGGGCTATTTACATTAAGGCCGCCGTAAAAAGGGCCCGGTATATCGCTCAGGTCGATTGATGACGACGTTCCCGCAGATGAAGCTGTGTTTGCACGTGAAGCCGTGTTGGAAGACGGCTGGGATGTGCCCGCAGACGGCTGGCTTGAAGACACGGTTGAGAATAAATCACCAGCACTTGCAACATTCCATGGGTTATAGAGGGATGCCGATATAAGCCCAGCTACACTAAGCAATAGGGGCAGCGTCCAGCGCGCTTGCTTGCCGTGGTGTCGACGCAGTTTCTTTGTATGTGTGCTCATCAAACGGGAAATCCTCCCACATAATCGCAAAGCGCGGTGCGGTAAGCGCGTATGTTTGCCTACAATCGCAGCCCGGCTGTCCGCCGACGCGCCGCCTTACGGCATTGCGTCCAGTTTCTGTTTGTGCAGTTGCAATGTGCAGTTACAACAGCATCGTGCAGTTACATCAGCATCGTACAGTTACAACTTTGCTTTGCAACGGCATCGCGTTCCCCATTCATCATTTATACTTTTAATGAATACGTGATAAATCATTATAAATAAAAAGAGAGATATTGAAAACAACCCGCAAAGAAATTATGCGCCTTTGCGCGATGCTTGAGCGCTGCCGATGCCGTGGACGCACCGTATCTTCCATCGTGTGGTGAAGAACGCGTGCGTTGAAGATTTTTGCCGTTTGCGGCAATTTTCTTCAATACAGTTTGCAACGCGCCAACCTTCGGGTTGAAACTCCGCCAACCTTCGGGCTAAAATTCCGCCAACCTTCGGGTTGAAACTTCGCCAATCATCGGAAAATCCTGATAAAACGCATATCTTTGAACATCCGCTGTATGAGTAGACTCATTCGTTTCTGCATTAGAAACGCTGCGTTCACCCTTAGTGCTCGCGCCTGTTTCAGCACTACACTACCAGTATTCATAGCGTCCTTACCGTTTAACGGCTTCTTCTTATAATGTATTGCGTAAAACGTTTTATCTTATATATAATGTGTCGTAAGTTATGCGTCTCATAGCACATAGTTCGCATATAGATTGCATGTAATGCAATTATGTACATTAGATTAGTTATGTATATCGGATTAGTTCCGCACATGAGATTGGAAGTGAGCAATGAAACGCAATCCTCGTAAGCGAACAGTGATGTTGATAGGCGCTATTGCTTGTTTGGTCGTTGTGTGTGCTTTCGTGGGCTTGTTCAAAGACAGAATTGCATATTCAAATATTTTTAGAACTTTCAGCGACAAAATTGATTTTGTTGTGAATGCCAACAAGCTTAAAATCCCTGAAGACGCTCTTTCTTTTTCAATATACGATATGGATAACAAGAACTATATATTCTATGAAGGCGGCGGACAACTACCAACAATTGCAAGTTTAGCGAAGCTTTTTGCTATCGATTATGCGCTTACGGTAGTAAAGCTGGATGATGTTTTTGAAGCTAATGAGGAAACATTGAAGCTTGTTCCTGCTGGTTCGTCGCTTGCGCATTTAAAACCTGGAACGTATACAGCTCGCCAGATTATGCAAGCGATGCTGGTGCCATCTGGTAATGACGCAGCGTATGTATTAGCATACAATATTGGAAAAAAGTATTTAGGAAAAGGTCATAGTGCAAAAGACTATGTAAAACATTTTGTGAAGAATCTGAGCTCGCATTTAGTGCACGAGGGGTACCGGAAAACAGAATTATATGACCCAAGTGGCTTTTCAATGCAAGCGTCTACCAATTTAGACGACATCAACAAGGTAACTCTTAAGCTGCTTGGCTATGATTTTGTTAAAGAGTGTATCGGGAAAAGTTCCTTCACCATTCACACAAAGCAGGGCAATTTTACGTGGAAAAATACAAACGAATTTTTAGACACAACATCGCTCTTTTACAATGAGCACATCAAAGGCGTAAAAACAGGTACCATGGGATCGTCATATAATCTTATTGCGTTGTACGAGGATAATGGCAAGAACTATTTAATTACCTGCCTAGCATCGCACTCAAATAAAGATAGATACAAAGCAGTTCAGGCTGCTATAAATACCATTATCAATAAAAGGTAGCACGGTGAGCAGTGCCTGCTCTGCACAGAGATCGTTGCTTGCCCTGTACGATGAGCGGTGCCTGCTCTGCACAGAGATCGTTGCTTGCCCTGTACGATGAGCAGTGCATGTCCTGTACGGTGAGCTGGTTTTCTTATACAGGTTTAACTGCCGCGTTGTATCCATGGTATCGGGCGGATTACCGTTACTGCGGTAGTATCAGTGGCAGCTTTAACGTAGTCATAAAGCCGCCATGTTCGCTTTTGCTTATCTCAACAGATCCGCTATGAGCGTCAACAATCTGCTCTACAATTAAAAGTCCCAAGCCATGACGCTGTTCAGAAGTACTGGTATCACAGATCATATAGTGCGGTGTATGGTTGAGTATTTCCAGCTGTTCATCTGAAACACCAACACCATTATCTTCAACGCGAATAATGCAATGAGTATCATCTTTGCAAACGGATGTATAAATCGTACACCCATGCTCATTATGAACGATGCTGTTCCATATCAAATTTGAGATTGCTCGCTGCAACAATTCTTTATCGATAATACTGGTGCAAACGCTGAGGCTTTCTTTTGTATCCCACGTAATGGAAAACCCAGATGGTAGCCCCATATTCATAAAATCAACCACAACATGTCGAACAACAGCAACCACATTTTCTTCTTTTTTCATAAGAGGCTGCATATTATATTCAAGCTTTGAAGCTAAATTAAGGTCGTTAATCAAATTTTTCATACGCTCGCTTTGCGCCATAATTGTTGCTGCGCAGTTGCGTTCTTCTTGTAAAAGATGGCTCGAATTTTCTAACTGACCAGCGTATCCCATAACCATCGAAAGTGGCGTTCGTATATCGTGTGAAACTCCTGCTATCCAATTTGCACGCGCAGTTTCTTTGCGCCTTAACTGCTCTTTTTGTTGCTGCAAAATATCAGACGTGGAATTGATGTGCGCTGCTATTTCTGAAAGCGCTCCTGTTTCTGGAATGTGCACGCGTTCTCCGTCTGATAAGCGCTGTATTCCTTTTGTAATGGGATTGATCGATGTGAGAAGTTTCATGTTAGCTATTATATAAATCCCAAGAATGAGCACGATATTGATACAAAGAATACTAAGAATAATCTGCGGGAAATCTGAGATGAAGCGGTAATTCCAGCTTGGCTGAGAGTGTTTCCAAAAGCTATCGCGTGGAAATCCAAGAACAACAATGCCCTTGTCATGGGCGCCGACATACGTTGGATAGCTATCAAGATAGCCAGTGCTTATAGTTGCAATATCCGACAACGTGTAATGATATGGAATAGAAGCTGGTACATTGTGTGTTTTCCACACTACGCTACGCGAGCTGTTATCAATAAGCAGCGCCCATGCTCCAGACGTGTGTAATTGAGTAGCTGCGTTTTCTGACAATACGTACGCTCCATCTGGACGTTCATGCAAAGCATTGGCCGTTTGTTGCGCTATTTTGTAGGGAGAAGCGTTGGTATCGGTAGCGTAATGTGCGATAAGCACGACACACGTTATAACGTTTATCAGCAGAATGAGTATAGAACTAAGCAGCAAAATGCCTATAAAACGTCGTATCAGTTTTGGCATGCTTTTTATATTAGTTCTCGTCACTTCTCGTCACTTCTCTTTAGTTCTCTTTAGTTCTCTTCCACAATAAGCTTGTAGCCTAGTCCTTTGGCTGTTATAAGTGAAACAGGTTGTGATGGGTTAAGCTCGATTTTTTCCCTAATGCGGCGTATATGTGCCATTAACGAATTTTCATATCCAAACGGATTGTCGCCCCACGCTGCTTCACATAAAGCGTCAATGGTTATAATACGCCCTGCATTTCTGTATAGCGCTGAAAGTAAATCGTATTCTTTTGCGGTGAGCGCAATATGTTCGCCGCCTTTTATTACTTCACCAGCCGAAAAGTTAATCTGGCTGTTTTTTAGCTGCACCACAGGGGTTTCATCTTTATAGCAGCGTCTTAAAATTGCTCTTATGCGAAATAGTAGCTCTTTTGGAAGAAAAGGTTTAACGATATAGTCATCTGCGCCCAAACCAAAGCCCTTGAGCTTATCGGTATCTTCACCGCACGCCGTAAGAAACAAAACAGGACAATCGCTTGAGCGCTTTAATTGCTCCATTAAAGCAAATCCGTTTCCATCAGGAAGCATAACATCAAGAATTGCCAGGTCGGGAGAATGTTTTTCCGTTTCTACAAGAGCAGTTTTCACGTTTTGAGCAGTGCTGATATGGTGAAATCCATATTCATTCAAGATTGATACAACCATGCTAAGAAGTTCTGGCTCATCATCGACAAGTAGTATGTGCTTACATAATAAATAATTGTCCTGATTCATAGCGCTACCTCCTTTCGTTATAGTATGCCATGTAAAGCTGCGTTTTTTGTTTGCGTATGCCAATGTAAGGTAGATGTAAGGCGCACAGAATGTTGTTGCAAGGTTCACGCACTATCATCAAGTGAGGAAAGGAGATAGTGCTATGAACAATATTGTTACAACAGATCGATTAACAAAACAGTACAAATCGTTTATTGCTGTTAATAATGTTTCGCTTCACATTCGGAAAGGAAGCATCTACGGTTTTCTAGGGCCAAATGGAGCAGGAAAATCTACTACGATGAAAATGCTGTTAGGACTTACGGCTCCTACAAGCGGTAGTTTTACTATCGATGGAAAACAGTTTCCTGCTGATCGTATAGCAATTTTAAAGGAAATAGGTTCGTTTATTGAAAGTCCATCGTTTTATGCAAATTTAACAGGGCGAGAAAATCTTGATATTATTCGCCGCATTTTAGGGCTGCCGGGCAATGCAGTTGATGATGCGTTAGAGTTGGTTGGGCTTTCTGAATTTGGCGATCGACTTGCAAAGAAATATTCACTTGGCATGAAACAACGCTTAGGGCTTGCAGGCGCGTTGCTGGGAAGGCCACCAATTCTAATTTTGGATGAGCCAACAAACGGCCTTGATCCTTCGGGCATTCATGAAATTCGTAATTTGATTAAATCGCTCCCTCATTTATATGAGTGCACGGTGCTTATTTCTTCTCATATGCTATCTGAAATTGAGCTCATGGCAGACGATATTGGAATACTTAATCATGGACGCTTGTTGTTTGAAGGCAGTTTAGATGATCTGCGCCTGCATGCTTTGGCGTCTGGTTTTGCTGCGGATAATTTGGAAGATATGTTTCTATCGATGATTGAAAAAGACAATCTCAACAAAAAACAGAGGGCGCGATTATGAAAACATTAGTAATTGAACTGCAGAAATGTAGGCGGGCGGGTTTTATGCCTCTTATGGTTGCTGTGGGTATTTTGGGTGCAGCGTATGCTTTTGTAAATTTCATCGTGCGAAAAGACACGTTATTAAACTTACCGTTAGCTCCTATGGACATCCTGTTAACGCAACTGTACGGCATGATTATGGTATTAAACATGTTCGGCATTATCGTTGCAGCTTGCATTATATATAACATGGAATTTAAAGGAAGCGCTGTAAAAAAGCTGTATACGCTGCCTATGAGTGTTCCTGCTATGTATTTTTGTAAATTTCTGCTGATGACAGCATTATTGCTGATTGCTATTTGCATTCAAAATGCCGCTCTTGCCATTATTGGCGTTACCGACTTACCGCATGGTAGTTTTGAGGTAACTACCTTTATATGTTTTGCGAGTTATTCGTTTGTGACTTCGATGCCCGTGTTGTCGTTTATGCTTTTTGTGGCGTCATGGTTTGAAAATATGTGGGTTAACCTGGGGATTGGAGTTATAGGATTTCTGAGTGGTATGGCACTTGCTATGTCGAATAGTCTGGTTTTTAATGTATCGCCTTTTGTACTTATGCTAAAACCAGCCGTTGCTATGAGTGCGCAACCCGATGGCACCGTTGTGGCAATTGCTCTTTTTGAAATACTTCTGTTTTTAGGTGCTGGATTGTGGGTAGCGCAACATCGTCGCTATGAATAAGCTGCATGAACTGGCGATTTGCGCTATATGTTGACCATGGACTGGCGGTTTGCGCATTATGGTGGCGGCGGACTGGCGGTTTGCGCATTATGGTGGCGGCGGTATGAATAAGCCACGCAAGCGAGTTGGAGATGTTCTAAATAAGGAGAGCATGGACATGAGTTTTTTTGAACTGCTGAAAATTGAAGTTCTGAAAGTAAAACGAAGCAAAATCTTTCTTTTACTTTTTATTGCTCCATTATTAGTTGTTTTATCTGGTGTAGCAAGTCTGCATAGGTATTTCACTCCTGAATACACAAACGCATGGGCAGCTATGTTTATTCAAAGCGCATTGGTATATGCCTATTATCTTCTTCCTTTGAGCATGATTGTTGTGTGCGTGATGATTGCAGGACGGGAAACGGCGAATAATGGAATAGCAAAGATGTTGGCGCTTCCGTTAAGCCGCTATGCACTTTCTGCTGCAAAGTTTTGCGTATTGCTGTGGTATCTGTTTATGGAAATGGCTGTATTTTTCGTAGTATTTGTGCTAGCAGGATTATTTGCAACACAGAGCAGTGGCATTACAGAAACGCTTCCTTTGCCCTATGTGCTGCAATGGTGTTGCGCGTTATTTTTAACGATGATTCCAAGCGTGGCGATTATGTGGGCAATTACGGTGCTGTTTGACAAGCCACTGCTATCAGTTGGTTTAAATATACTGCTTGTTATCCCTGGAATTTTAGCAGCTAACACTCCATTGTGGGTAGCATACCCCCCTTGTTATAGCGGATACTTGGTTTCGCGTTCTTTGCATGCTGTTTCGTCAATGAATGTAGGGGACGGGTTTGCACTTTTCCCATTTGTGCCTTGCGCTGTTGCAATAGCTGCCTTGGTATTGTTGATAGCTATAACGCGCTTTGGAAAAAAGGAGATGCAATAACGCACACAGGTGTTGGAAATGCGACAGCATCGCATGCGCGCAGGTGACACATGCGCGCAGTGTAGGCGTGCAGGTATTATAGATGTGCAGGCGTTTGTACATGGATGTTCAGGCGCTTGCATATGCGTGCAGTGATATTTCTTCTACCATATTTTTTGTTTTTTCAGGCGATAGAGTGAAATTTTGAATCGTTGTGTCTATGTCCATCGTAGAGCGCAGCGAAACGCCAAGGAGGGATGTAATAAGTACACCGCCTTTAACGATAATATTTTCTCGATATTTTGAAACAGAAACTCGTTCTAAAAAGCGCTCCATCATGTACAGTCGCATAAGTACACGCGGGTCAGCTTGATTTTCCTCGGCAAGGTTTTTAATTCTTCCTCTAATTTGCGCATCTGGGAAGTTCATTTATAACAACACCTCAAAATAGGTACGAGCAATCGTTTCCACTTTAAAAAGTTTGGCATATTCCATCAACAGATTCAGATTTTTATCTGCACGTGTAACATATGATTTAAGAATTGTCGTGAATTCCTGGATTTCAATGGCATTCCTACTTCTTAATGCATCGCATACACTTCGTTCAAGATTGTACATTGGCACGTTATTGCCAAGATTGTCTGTAATTAAGATCTTGCCAACATCAAGCAGCTCTTTTTTTATGCTGTAAATTTTTACATTACACGATGCTTTTAGCCTGTGAGCATTAAACCCAGAATAGACAGTTATAGTATGCATTATTGGCTCTCTGTCGACCAATCCATAATAAAAAAATGCTTCATCGTGTGAAAAAACAGCGGAAGGTGCGCGCTTATGAATAAGTAGCAGCTCATCAATCCAGGAGTTTTTTGGCGTGTATATTCCACGAATGACCTGCTTTAACTGTTTTTCTTTTACGAGCTTATAAAACTGATACTTAGAAAGTCCATGCATTTTTGCTTCTTTGAGCGTGATCATTTCAATGGCGCTCGTGTCAAATGGTGTGTTCATTTCAATCATTGTCCTTTTGTGCGTATATCATTTTCAATATTAGCACAATTAGCCGAAATAGCGAACCATACGTAAAGACTTGTATCACGTGAGTAGAATGCGATCGGCGTGTACGGGGCGGGGCAGGGAACGCGGCGGCGCTTCCTGCGCTCGCGAATGGCGACGATGCGTGCGTTCCCTGCGCTCGTGAATGGTGGTGGTTGCTTGCACGCGTTCCCATTTAAGCGTCTTCAAGTACTCTTTTTGCGCTGCTGAAATGCGATTACTTTCTCGCGCTTTCTGGATTGCTTTATTGTGCGTTTGCGCGTCAAGGCAGCGGTTTTCGATGTACGGTATGGTAGCGTCCCATTGTTTTGCCAGCGCCGTTGCAAAAAACCACCCAATCATCATGCGAACATAGTACTCATCGCTCTGCGCAGAAACAGGTATGTCCAAATAATCAGGCTTAAACGCCTCATCAAGAAAATGCGTCATTAACATTTCAATACCAAAGCGGCGCGTATAGGTTTCTTCCGATGCCGTCCATGCCTTAATTTTTGCCAAAAACGCCGCCTCGTGTGTCTGCTTATACGGCTTGAAGCTTTTGGGTGACAAGATATCGCATACAGCCCAGTTGTCAACGTAGGGTAGAAACGCATCGACTGCTGCAACACATGCTGCATAGTTTTTCATTTCAGAAAGAAGAAGCGCGTGGAGGATGTTTTCATCGTAGTAGATATGCGGCAGATCTTTTAGAAAATCCTGTTCATCGGTGGTATTAGCAAGCTGTTTTGCAAGCGTTCTGGCTTGCGGAACGCGCACTCCGATAACCGTTGCGCGCGGAATGGTCGGAAGCAAATTCGCCTGAAAAGCGGCATATGACGTATCTCGCAGCGCAAATAGCGCTTCTGTGACGTTCATATGTGTACACTCCTATCTACGTAAATACTGCTCAGGCTAACACAACGTAACGCTAACTTACCTGATACAAGTGCAGTTTATTCAAAGATATCTGTTCGAGAACCTTTTTATCTGGCGTGCAATCATTGGTTAATCAGCATTATAACGTTGGCATGAAATTCTTTGCGTAGCTTTGCTCTACCGTTTGTATGTTTTTATTTTTCCTGTTAAACGTTCAATTCGTGCACGTTCGTGTAGTTTTCCTGTCAGTGTTACTTTCGTTTGTTTTTATATGCTTCTGTATGTTTTGTTCGACACGGGCATTAGTACCCATTATGGGCGTAATTTTCAAGTGCAACTTGAATTTAACGCCTAAACGATGGTGCATGTCGTAGTGCATGTTGCAGTGCGTGTATGAAACCACCTCGTAGCTCGGCCGTTTTGATACTGCGTTCGCTATTCTCTTGTGATCTTCACGGTTGCGTTCCTGTTCACGGTTGCGTTCTTGTTCCCGTTCGTGCTCTTGTTCTCGTTTCCTTTGCGTAGCTTGTTAGAGATCTCTTCTCCAGTTCTTCGCCACCAAATTCTCCAAATTAGCTTTATTGTCTTTATTGACTCTTCAGATCGGAAGAGCGTCGTGTAGGGAAAGAGTGTAGATC
>CAMPNZ010000030.1 GCA_946892075.1 uncultured Coriobacteriales bacterium | reverse complement strand
GCTGGGACTATGGCAGCTTTTCTGCAAAAAATCTAAGCGCGCGCACCCTCTCATGATACACTATATATGTGTCACATGTTACGCTCAGAGAGCAAACACCAAAAAGAACAAGGGGAAGTTCACATGAACGCAAACGACGCGCGCAATGCCGCTTTTTCAAATAAATTCCAAGCTGATACGGGGAATAGCGATGTGCTTAAAACTGGTACGGAGCATGCCGGCGTGCATCGCGACAAACGCGCCATACGCTACGATGAACTGGTGAAACGCTGCTTTTCTTCCGATGATGCATGCGTTCCCTTGCTGTTGAATATCAATTGGAACGATGAGTGGAAGCGCATCCAAAAAACACGCAACACACCTGATAACAGCAGCGCATGGGATGCACGCGCGGAAAGTTTTCCAACAGCGCACGGAACGCACAGCCCCTATGCCAGCACCTTTATTGCATACTCCGACATCCAAGCGCGCGACACGGTGTTTGATATGGGCTGCGGAACAGGGGTTCTTGCACTTCCGCTGGCGCGCATGGGTGTTGACGTGCTGGCAGCTGACTTCTCGCGCGGCATGCTTTCTGTGATGGAAAAATAGCTGAGCCTGCACCATATCACCTTTTTACGCGCAGGCGCGTCGCGGGAATTCATTGCGTCACACGCAAGCGCGGCGCGGGTTGCAAACAATGCCAGCAACACGCGCACAGGCTCGGTAGATATTATGCAGCTAAGCTGGGATGATGCATGGAGCGACGCAGGATTTCAACCGAATATGGTAGACGTTGCCGTTGCGTCGCGCTCAATTGCAACAAGCGATTTGGGGAAAAGCATTTTGCGTTTGAGCATGGTGGCACGGCGCCGCGCGTGTATAACGCTTGCGCGTGAAGTGTCGCCGCGCATTGACAGGCGCTTAATGGAAACACTGCAGCTTCCGATGGTTATTGGTCGCGATTTCTACTACGCGTTTATGATTTTGGCAGGCTATGGATTTACGCCTGAAGTACGCTATATTCCCGCAGGTAGACACGACTATTTCGACACGCTTGACGAAGCGCACGAATTCTACGAACGCTTGGTTGTTGGCAGCTTGAAAAACTTCGTTGATGCTCCAACGCTGGCACGCGCGATACAGCGCTTGCACGCGTGGGTGGATAGCGAAATTGTTGCGAACCCGCAGCAATGCGAAGATACGCCGCAAGCACTGCGGACGCGCGAAAAACGCGATGTGCAATGGGCACACATACGTTGGGATACGTCGTCGTTTCCTGCGCAGATATAACACGGCGGGAAACATTACCCATAAAAAAATCGGCGTAACGAGCATGTACACTCATTACACCGACTTACCGTTTCAATACTGTTATGACGCTTACATCAAGAAAGCGTCAAAGAAGAAAATATGCTATTCAGCCTTTTCAGATGCGCTTGCATCAGCGCTTTCCTCGCCATTTTCTTCAGCAGCACTCTCACTGGCAGCTTCAGCGCCAGCAGCTTCTTTTTCAGCAGCTTCTTTCGCAGCAGCTTCTGCAGCTTTCTTTGCTTCTTTTTCAGCGCGAGCAGCATATTCCTGAGCACGCTTTTCCTTCTCAGCAGCTTTTGCAGCACGCTCGGCCTTGCGCTTTTCTTCTGCAGCAAGAGCAGCTTGTGCACGTTCAGCCTTGCGCTTTTCTTCACGCTCAGCAACTGATGCACTTGCAGAACCAAATTTGTTCGCAAAGCGCTGTACGCGTCCGCCCGTATCAACAAATTTTTGCTGACCGGTATAGAACGGATGGCACGCATTGCAAATTTCAACGCGAATTTCAGGCTTGGTAGCATGCGTTTTAAACGTATTGCCGCAGCTGCACGTTACCGTGCATTCCACATATTCGGGATGAATTCCGGGTTTCATATAGTCTCCTTTATCGAGGCTTGGTTTCCGACCAAGCCGAAGAATTGCTTGAGCAGTTTACCATACTTGCACAAGCCAAGCAAGCACGCGGGGCGGATACATCCTTATTATGAACACACTTCCACAAGCTGCTCACACAATCCGGCCGCACCACCCCACAAAACAGCACTACATCTGGCTGTACAGCACCTTGAGGCGTTCCAGATGCTCCCAGCGCTCGCGAGCCGCTTGTTCGCTGCTGTCGAAAAGCTCCTCTGCGCGCTGAGGGAATTCGCGCGTCAACCTGCTGTAGCGCGCTTCGTTCATCAGGAAGTCTTTGTAGCCATCACCAGGCGCTTTGCAGTCAAGTGTGAACTTTTTGCCAGCAGGTGCCGCCGGATTAAACCTAAACAAGTTCCAATATCCGCACTCAACAGCGCGCTTCATTTCCGCATGGCACATGCTCATACCGCCCTTAATGGCATGCATTTCGCACGGCGAATACGCAATAATCAGCGACGGGCCCTTGTATTGTTCGGCTTCCGTAATTGCTTTTATCGTTTGAGCAGGCTTTGCGCCCATAGCAACCTGTGCAACATAAATGTAGCCATAGCTCATGAAAATTTCCGCAAGACTTTTCTTTTTGATCTCTTTACCGGCAGCAGCAAACTGCGCAACTTGGCCAATGTTTGACGCTTTCGACGACTGACCTCCCGTATTTGAATATACTTCCGTGTCAAACACAAAAACGTTGATGTCTTCGCCTTGCGCAAGCACGTGATCGAGGCCACCAAAACCAATGTCGTATGCCCAGCCATCACCGCCAAAAATCCAAACCGACTTTTTGGTAATATACGATTTATTATCAAGAATGTAGCGACGCACGTCACTAAAGGAACGTGCCGCCGTGCACGAAAGCGCTTCCACGTGTTGCTGTTCTGCCTGTTCAGGATGCGTTTCCGCGCCTGCCTGTTCCGCCGCGCCCTGCTGCTGCGCCGCGCCCGCACGCACTCCAGCGCCCTGCTGCTCCGCAGCCTGTTCCGCACTTTTCTCAAGCGCATCAATCAACGCACGCGCACGCGTTGTACCAAGCGATTCATCATCGCGCGCCTCATAGAACTCCTGCGCAAGCGCACGCACATGCTCGGGCGCATCTTCGCAGGTAAGAAGCACATGCACGGCATCAATCACGCGCGCACGCAAGGCGTCATGCCCAAGCTTCATGCCGTAGCCATACTCGGCATTATCTTCAAACAGCGAATTCGACCACGCAGGCCCGCGATTGTTCTCATCAACCGTAAACGGCGTGGTAGCAGCGGGGTTTCCCCATATCGACGAACAGCCCGTTGAGTTTGCAATGAACATTTTATCGCCAAAAAGCTGCGTAATAAGACGTGCATACGATGTTTGCGCACACCCAGCGCACGCGCCCGAATACTCCAAAAGCGGCTTGCTAAACTGGCTGTCCTTAACGCTTGCGCCCACCAGTTCATCCTTTTGCGACACGTTCTGAACACAGTAGTCGTACTCGTCCTGACCAGCCATTTCCTGCTCGGTTGGCACCATGGTAAGCGCTTGCGTGGGGCACACATCCACGCACACGCCGCAACCCATGCAATCAAGCGGCGAAATGGCCAGCGTATAGTCGTACACACCCTTTCCCTTCCCCGATTTTATGGGAAGAAGCTCAAGGTCAAGCGGCGCATTTTCCTTTTCGGCGTCGTTCAAGGCAAAGGGACGCACGCACGCATGAGGGCACGCATACGCACACGAATTACACTGGATGCATTTGCTGGTATCCCAATGAGGAACAAAAGCAGCAACGCCCCGCTTTTCGTACTGCGATGCGCCCACGTTAAACTTGCCGTCTGCAAAGTCCATAAAGGCTGATACCGGCAAAGAATCGCCTTCCATGCGGCCAATGGGAACCGTTACATCGCGCACCATGCGCTCGGTAGCGGACAGCTTTCGCATCGCTTCTCCTTCAGGCGCGCACGATGCTTGATACCAGCTGCTGTCAATAGGAACCGCACGTGCAGCGCTTAAACCGGCATCAATAGCCGCAAAATTTTTCTGCACAACATCGGCGCCTTTTTTCGCATACGACTTTTCTGCCGCTTGCTTCATATAGCGCACAGCGTCGTCAAGAGGCATAATGCCGCTAAGCGCAAAAAACGCCGCTTGCAAAATGGTGTTCGTACGCTTTCCCATGCCAATGCGTTCGGCGATATCAATAGCATTAATAAGGTACACATGAATATGATGCTCAACGATGTAGCGTTTCGAGTACACGTCAAGATTGTCTTTCAGCTCTTGAGGCGTGTAGCGCGCGTTCACCAAAAAAATGCCGCCGGGCTTCAAATCTTGCACAATACGCAGGCCTTTTGCAATATACGACGGGTTATGGCACGCAATAAAATCGGCCTTGTTCACGTAGTAGCTGCTTTTGATAGGCGTATCGCTGCACCGCAAATGGCTGATAGTAATGCCGCCTGTTTTTTTGGAGTCGTACTGAAAATACGCTTGTACATATTTAGAAGTGTTGTCGCCAATAATCTTGATGGAGTTTTTGTTCGCTCCAACTGTACCATCGCCGCCCAAACCCCAAAACTTGCACTCAAAGGTGTTTTTTGCAGCAGTGTTGGGCGAAGGTTTTTCGGGAAGCGACAGATGCGTTACGTCATCCACAATGCCAACCGTAAATTCGCGGCGCGGATGGCTTTGGTTCAGTTCCTCAAAAATAGCAAACGCCGATGAAGGCGGCGTATCTTTCGATCCCAGGCCGTAACGTCCGCCAATAACATGCTTCACAAAACGCTGCGATTCAAACAGCGCCGTTACAACGTCTTGATACAGCGGCTCGCCAGCCGATCCCGGCTCTTTTGTGCGATCCATAACGGCAATGCGTTCCACACTTGGAGGCAACACGTCCACAAAATGCTCAACTGAAAAGGGACGATACAAGCGCACTTTCACCAAACCAACGCGCTCCCCCTGCGCATTCAAGTAATCAACCACTTCTTCAATCACATTGCAAAACGAACCCATCGCAACAATAACGCGGGTTGCTTCGGGGTGTCCGTAGTAGTTGAACAGGCCATAATCGGTGCCCAGACGCTCGTTTACGGCGTTCATGTAGTGCTGAACAATGCCCGGAATGGCGCTGTATTGCTGATTGCACGCTTCGCGATGCTGGAAGAACACGTCGCCGTTTTCGTGAGAACCGCTGGTCATCGGGTGCTCGGGGTTCAACGCACGCGCACGAAATTCATCGAGCGCTGCCGTGTCAACCATTTCAGCTAAATCGGAGTAATCCCACACATCAATTTTTTGCAACTCGTGTGACGTGCGGAAACCGTCAAAAAAGTTCAGAAACGGACTGCGCGCGCTGATAGCTGCCAAATGAGCAACCGCCGACAGGTCCATCACTTCTTGCACATTTCCCTCGGCAAGCAGCGCAAATCCTGTTTGGCGACACGCCATAACATCGGAGTGATCGCCGAAAATGTTTAACGCATGCGTTGCAATGGCACGCGCGCTTACGTGAAACACGCTGGGCATGCGCTCGGCTGCAATTTTGTACATATTGGGAATCATCAACAACAAACCCTGCGACGCTGTAAACGTCGTGCTAAGCGCGCCTGCTGAAAGCGAACCATGCAAGGCGCCCGCTGCACCGCCTTCCGATTGCATCTCGCACACGCGAACGGTGCTGCCAAACACGTTTTTGCGCCCGTGAGCAGCCCATTGATCGACGCAATCGGCCATAGGGCTCGAAGGCGTAATGGGGTAAATGGCTGCAACCTCGCTTAATGCGTACGCAACATGAGCGCACGCTGTGTTACCGTCCATCGTCATACGTTTTCTTGCTGTTCTTGACATATTTCTCTCTTCCTTATCAAGGACGCATTCATTCTCCCACATTGAGAATAACGCAAACTTGCTTCTGTATACTGTACAGCATGGATGCAAAATAGTGACAATTCCTCAACCAATTCCATATTCGCAGGTTGCGCGCTTGCTCATGAAGAAGAACGCGAGGACGGTTTTTGCGCTTTGTGGCGCGGTGCGAAGATGCAGCGCGGATGACGCGTGGGTGGCGGCTTGAAGTAGTGGACGCAGTGTGGCGGATTGCAAGGTGCGTGGGTGGCGGATTGCGTGGTGCGTGGACGGCGTGCGCAAAACCGTTCGCCGTTATTTTGCACCAAAGCGCCAAGAGTTCTCTTACGGCCGCGCAAAAACCGCTACCATTTCAGTAGTTATTATCTTGCAGTGCTTACGTGCAAGGGTGTGTGCACAACACGTGTATGCGCACGTATCGCATGCACATGCGGCGATGCAAGATTCACATACAACCTAGTTTATCAGGAGGTTTCTATGCAAAAGCACGAAAACGCATCACTTTCACGTCGTGCGTTTATGGCCGGGAGTGCTGCTGCGCTATCAGTTGCAGGCTTAAGCCTAAGCGGATGCGGTTCTAAATCGACAGGTGCTGACGGAGCAGGAAAAGGCGGAAAAGTTGGTGGAAAATTAACGGGTGCATGCGCCTACACCAGCACAAACGTTAATCCTATCGGCAACAGCTCGGCGCTGATGCTTGCTGCAACGTGGCATGTGTTTGAAGGTCTTTACGATCTTGACTTGCACACGTACAAAACATACAACGCGCTTGCTGCAGGTGAGCCCAAAAAAATCTCCGATAAAGAATACGAAGTTAGCCTGCGCGAAGGTGCAGTATTCTCGGATGGCAATGCCGTTAAAGCAAGCGATGTTGTAAACGCGTTCGAGAAAAATATTAAGAATGCAACCTATGGTGCATTCTTGTCATTCATCGACAAAGTGGCTGCTAAAGATGACAAAACCATTTCCTTCAAGCTGAAATATCCTTTTGGCGACCTGCTGAAAGCGCGCTTGAGCGTTGTGAAAATTTTCCCCGCTGCGCTTACCGACGATCAACTGAAGAAAATGCCTATCGGCTCGGGTCCTTGGAAATACAAGGCTGTTAACGGCAACGACGGCGGTACGCTGGTATTTGAGCCAAACGACAAATACACCGGTGAATTCCCTGCTGGCGCTAAGTCAATGGAATGGAATGTGTTGCTCGACGAAACGTCGCGTACTACGGCACTGCAAGAGGCATCCGTACAAGTTATGGAAAATGTTCCCGATGCAAACGCAAGCCAGCTGAAAGCTGCGGGCGCAACTGTTGAGTACGTTCAGGGCTTCAACCAGCCATTCTTTATGTTCAACACGCTGAAAAAGCCCTTTGATGACGTGCGCGTTCGTCAAGCATTTTTCTATGCTGTAAATGTTGACAAGCTTATCAAGAACCAAATGACAGGCAACGCAACAGCTGTAACAGGCTTTTTGCCGAAGAATCACAAAAATTATCATGCTGCAGCTACGCAATACACCTACGACCCTGCTAAAGCGAAGAAATTGCTTGAAGAAGCTGGTGCTACGGGCACTGCCTTTAAGCTGCTTACCAACAACAACTGGGTAAAAGGCTTAGCAGCGCAAATCAAAAACGACCTTGATGCTGTGGGCTTGAAGTGCACCATCGACGAGCAGAAAATCGACTGGAGCGCGCTTGCGCCTTCCGAGAAAGTGCTGAACTACGATGTATGTCTAACGCCGGGCGATCCTACCTGCTTTGGTAACGACCCCGACCTGCTTATGACATGGTGGTATGGCGACAACGTATGGACAAAAGGCCGTACGTGCTGGGCAAAAGCTCCAAACAGCAAGTTCAAAGAGCTGCAAGATCTTATGCAGAAAGCGCGTGAGGCAAAATCAGACGAACAGCAGAAAATTTGGAACCAGTGCTTCGACCTTATCGCAAGCGAAGTTCCGCTGTATCCGCTGTTCCACCGCAAGCTTGCAACGGGCTTCCAGCCTACTATGATCAAAGACTTTGCTCCTATTGCAACAACTGGCTTGGTGTTCTTGGGCGCAAAACCGCTTGAGGCATAGTTTGAAACATACGTAGCTTCTTACTCGCTACGACATCGTAAGCAACAGAAGACAGGCATATGCTTGTCTTCTGTTTTTGTTTTGCAGTAACACTTTCTTCATTTTTTCGTTAAAATAACGAAGGTTGGTCTTATTCAAAAACTGTGCGCACCCATAAGCGCGCGGGCGCCACCACCTTATAGTGACACAGACAACTCGAACTGAAAGGGGAGATAACGTGAACACCCTATTGCGTCTTATTGGGCGACGCCTTATCGCATTGCCTATCATGATCATAGGAGTCACGATCCTCGTATTCTTCCTTATGTCGCTTTCCCCCATTGACCAGGCTTATTCTGTTCTTGGAGAAAACGCATCGGAAGCGCAAGTGCAACAATATCGTGTGGAACACGGGTTGAACGACCCTGTTGTTGTGCAATACGGGCGATTTATGGCAGGGCTTGCACATGGCGATTTAGGAACGTATGGTGCCAACAACGCACCGGTATCGGCACGTATTGCAAGCGCTTTACCCGTAACATTACAGCTTACGTTCGCAGGGCTTATCATTGCGGTTGTGATAGCGGTTGTGCTAGGTGTTATTTCGGCGCTTCATCGCGACAAATGGCCCGATCAAATTATACGTATCTTCTCGATTGCATGTATTGCAACGCCTTCCTTTTGGTTGGCAGTACTGTTGATATTGCTGTTCTCAAGCAACTTGGGAATTTTGCCAGCATCAGGGCGCCTTATCCCCTTCGATCACAACCCAGCAGCATGGCTTGCGCGCATGGCGCTGCCCTCGTTTGCGCTGGGTGTTCCCCTTGCAGGTCAGCTAACTCGTGTTATCCGCACGTCAATGGTTGAAGAACTCGACAAAGACTACGTGCGTACGGCACTGGGCGCCGGCATCCCGAAACGCGTTGTTATTGCGCGCAATGTGCTGCGCAACGCGCTTATTACGCCAGTAACAGTTTTGGGAATGCGCATTGGCTACCTTATTGGTGGCGCTGTTGTTATCGAAGTAATCTTTAATTTACCAGGCATGGGAATGGCCATCGTATCGGGCATTCAATCGAACTACGTGATGCTTGTGCAAGGCGTTGTACTGGTTGTTGCTGTTACGTTTATCATCATCAACATTATTGTGGATATGCTGTATATCCTTATCGATCCACGAATTAGGAGTGTGTAACCGTGGCACTTCGCGAAAACCTTACTCGAAAATTTGAATCGCAAGCAGGGCATGTGCGCTTTCGTCGCTGGCGTGCTATGTCGCTCGGTTCGCGCATTTCTCTTATTGTGCTGCTGGTAGTAGTACTGATTGCGGTGTTTGCATCGGTGCTTGCACCCTACGACCCCTTGCAAATTTTTGACGCGCGCATGGCGCCTAATTCGTCGTATCTGTTTGGTACCGACGATAAAGGCCGCGACGTGCTCTCGCGCATGATGTACGGCGCGCGCTATTCGCTTACTATCGGCCTTGGTGCAACCGTTTTTGCCTTTATAGCAGGCTCAATTATTGGCGCGTTTGCGGCTGTTTCACGCAAATGGATTTCTGAAATTATCATGCGCATCCTTGATGTGATTATGTCGTTTCCTGGCATTGCCCTTGCTGCAACCTTCGTTATTGTGTTCGGCACCAGCGTGCCATCGCTTATTTTTGCTATCGGATTTTTGTATATTCCGCAGATTGCGCGTATTGTGCGCGCGAACGTGATGAGCGAATACAACCAAGATTACGTGCGCGCCGTTGTGGTATCGGGAGCTCGTGCACCGCATATCCTCATGAAACACGTGGTGCGCAACTGCATTGCCCCTATCGTAGTATTTACCATTGTGCTGGTAGCAGACGCTATCGTGTTTGAAGCATCGCTTTCATTCATCAGCGCGGGCATTCCTGAACCTACTCCTACCTGGGGTAACATTCTGGCTGACGCGCGCGGCGGCGTGCTGTCGGGCCGCTGGTGGCAAGCGCTGTACCCTGGTCTTGCTATCATGATTACCGTTCTGTGCTTGAACATCTTGTCGGAAGGTATGACTGACGCGATGGCAGCAGCGCCAAAAGCGGACATTTCACCACGTGAAGATAATCTTTCTACGAAGCGTGAAGCCGACAAGCTTGTTGCTGATCCGCGCCTTGCGTATAAAGCGCAAGAAGAAATGCTTGAAAAGCGCCTGGCAGCACTGCGTGAAATGGAGAACATTCGCCACGATCGCTTCCCAGCGCGCACTGACGTTCCGCCTGTTCTGGAAGTGAAAGACTTGTGCATCCGCTTCCCACGACATGGAGCTGTTAATGTGGTTGACCACGTAAGCTTTGTGGTGCGCCCGCGCCAAACGATGGGTCTTGTGGGTGAGTCGGGCTGCGGAAAATCGATTACGTCGCTGACGATTATGGGCTTGCTTGACCCGCGCGCCGAAATAACAGGCGAAATTATGTATAACGGGCAAAATCTTATCGGGCTTGACAACACGCACTACAATCAGCTGCGTGGCCGCGAAATTGCCATGATTTATCAAGATGCACTTTCCTCGCTGAACCCCTCGATGCTTATTCGCTCGCAGATGAAGCAGCTTACCAAACGCGGCGGAACGCGCAGTGCCGAAGAGCTGCTTGAACTGGTAGGACTTGACCCCAAACGCACGCTTGACTCGTATCCGCACGAGCTTTCCGGTGGTCAGCGCCAACGCGTTCTTATTGCTATGGCACTCACGCGCGACCCGAAAGTTATCATTGCTGACGAGCCGACAACCGCTCTTGATGTTACGGTTCAAAAGCAAGTTATCGACTTGCTGAACAAGCTGCAAAAGGAACTTGGTTTTGCGATGGTGTTCGTAAGCCACGATTTAGCGCTGGTGGCGGAAGTTGCAAACTCCATTACCGTTATGTATGCAGGTCAGGTTGTTGAACAAGGCCCCGTGCACGAAATTTTGTGCAACCCGATTCACGAATACACGCGCGGTTTGCTTGGATCGGTTCTCTCGATTGAAGCAGGAGGTCAGCGCCTGCATCAAGTGCCTGGCAGCGTGCCATCGCCGAAAGACTTCCCCGAAGGCGACCGCTTTACACCGCGCTCAAGCCATCCCGATAAAGTATCCCCTATTCCGCCGATGCTCAAACGCATTAAAGGAACCGACCACTACTACGCTGAACTACCCGACTCCGAGCTCAAGCGCCTTGGTATTGAGCCCTATCTCAAGGAGGCTTAAAGCCCATGGATACGAACAAAAACGCCTCAGAGCAGCAGCCGATTATCTTCCTTGACAATATTACGGTTGTGTACAAATCGCGTACGGGCACGCTGTTTAAGCCGACGATGGTGCAAGCGCTTGACGGGCTTTCACTGAAGCTTAATGCAGGTGAAACCCTCGGTATTGTAGGCGAATCGGGTTGCGGCAAGTCGACAACAGCAAACGTGATGTGCGGCCTGCAAGCGCCTACCAGCGGACGCGTGTTCTTCAAGGGAACGGATGTTACAAAACGTAGCGCTGACATCCGCAAACACATTGGACGCGTGATATCGGTGGTGTTTCAAGACCCAGCGACAGCACTGAATGCGCGCATGACCATCAGCGAGCAGTTGTGCGACCCGATGCGTGTTCATAATGTGGGCACGAAACAAGAACAGCACGCGAGGGTGCGCGAGCTTATTGGCATGGTTGGCTTGCCAAGTTCGGTGCTGGATGCGCTTCCAGGGCAGCTATCAGGCGGTCAGCGCCAACGTGTTGCTATTGCGCGCGCACTGTCGCTGAAGCCCGATGCAATTATCGCCGACGAACCAACCAGCGCGCTTGATGTTTCAGTACGTGCGCAAATTTTGAACTTGCTGATGGATTTGAAGCGCGATTTAGGCTTGTCGATGGTGTTTATCAGCCACGACATTCAAACGGTGCACTACTTGTCTGATCGCATTATCGTTATGAACAAGGGGCGCGCTGTTGAGCAAGGCACCGCGCAAGAAGTGTTCGACAATCCGCGCGACAGCTATACCAAGTTGCTGCTGGGCGCTGCGCCGTCACTGTTGCATGCGCAAGAATAAACGCGCACAGAAGGCACACTAAGGACGCGGGAGATGTGAGGGCGCTGCTGATGCGTCGTCCGTTCCCGCGTTCTTGCGTTCTTGCATTTTCGCGTTTTTGCGTTTTCGCGTTCCCATTGCGAATTCTACTGATGCGATTCCCTAGTGCGTTCCCCTTGTAAGTTATCTGATGCGTTCCCCATGTGAGTTTCTCTGATGCGTTCCCCGTTTGCGTTCTCACCATGACCCGTGTGAGTTCCCTTCATTCCCCTTTTGTGTAACACAAAATCAAGAAACGGTAGTATCTATCTGCTGAAGTGTAAGTGTGCAATAGAACAGTGTACTCCATTATTCTTATGAAAAAATAGACTTTATTTTTATTCAAGGAGCATTATTCTTACAATTACACCGTGTGATTAACCGTTTAGGCACTCAAGATGCATGCACCAATGCGCTACGGACGCGCCTTATCACAGCCATACACCTTGCCCTTTGCGCGCACAACCACACTCCACAACGTGATACAACGAAAGGAACTACCATGTCCGATACGCACACCTACACTAATGCGCCCCACACAGACGACGCCACAAACGCTCAAGCAGGCACTTCATCAAACACTGCACGTGAATACGAGGCCCTGTTTTCGCGCGGCGACGTATGTGGTGCTACGCGTTCACATACAGTAACGCGTCGTAGCTTCCTTGGCGCCACGTTGGCCGGATTAGGCGTTGTATCGCTTGGCGCTCTTGCTGGATGCGCAGGTAACCAGCCAGCGCCCAGCAAAGAACCCGAAAAGAAAGCTGATGCACCTAAGAAAACGACCTGGGAATTTACCGACCAAATTGACCAGAAAGTGTCCGTGCAAATTCCTGTTGAGCGCATGGTTGTGCTGCAGCATCACTCCATCGACATCCTTGCTCAACTGGGCGCCCAGAAAAAAGTAATTGCCGTTGAAAAGAATTGGGAGAAAGACCTTGGCGGCTATATTAAGGATGTTTTCCCAGGTATTGCATCGCTTCCTAACCCGGGCTCGCTAAGTGATTGGAACGTAGAAACAATTGCATCGCTTAAGCCCGATGTGGTAATAGCTGCCTCGCAAGCAAATCCAAAAGCGATGAAACAAATTCGCGATTTGGGAATTCCTGTGTGTGTTGTGTCGTTACGCGCTGAAGGCAAGCAGCAAGAAGCGCAAAATCCGCGCCTATCAAACGCCGATGCTGCGTACACGAACGGCTGTAAATGGGCTGTTGAAACGCTTGGTAAACTTACAGGAACCAGCGACAAGGCAAACTTGCTGTGGAAATTCTGCAAGGAAAGCCGCGATCAAGTAGAGCGCGCAGTTGGCTCCGTTGATGATACAAAACGCACGAAAGTGTTCGTTGCATGCCCCGACAACAAAACCTACGGTAATGATAAATATGTAGGCTGCCAGCTGCTGCGAGCAGGCGCTATCAATGTTGCGGCGAAAGACATTCAAGGCTACAAGCCCTACACGTTCGAAATGCTTGCAAAATGGGATCCTGACATGATTATCGTGCAAGACCGCTACAAGAGCGTCTACGATGCAATTCTGGCGTCGAAGCCACACCAGCAGCTAAAAGCTGTCAAGAACAAAAAAGTGGTGCTGGCGCCCTACTGGACAAAACCGTGGGGCAACCCCGATGCCGACTCTATCGCACTGGGCGAGCTGTGGCTAGCGCACATGTTCTACCCGGAAAAAATCTCAAAAGACCTTGTGCTTGAGCGCGCAAAAGCGTTCTACAAAACCTTCTACGGAACCGACTTTAAAGGAACAATGTAAGTGACGAATAATCGCTTGACATCGAAAAACAGTGTAAAAACCAACATGGAAGAGCCCGGCGCAGCTGTGCCGAGCTCTTCTGGCGCACCAGCGAAAACTTCTCGCACGCCAGAGAAAATTTCGAGCACACCAGCGAAAACTTCTCGCACGCCAGAGAAAATTTCTTGCACACATAACGCCACGCCGAAGAAACCTTCTTGCGAACGCACCGCCGCCCACGCGCTTGTGTTCGCCGTATTGTGCGCAGCGTTTATGGTGGTGTTTATTTGCTCGCTTGGCTTGGGAACGTATCACATTGCACCTTTAGACGTTGTAGCGCTTATTGCAGGGCTGCCCACCAGCGAATCACTCCAAGACGCCGCAATGGCACACAGTCTTATTTGGGATGTTCGCATTCCGCGCGTGTGCGCTGCCGCTCTTATTGGCGCTGGTCTTAGTTGTGCAGGCGCCGTTTTTCAAGGACTGTTTCGCAATCCGCTGGCATCGCCCTATACGCTTGGAGTAAGCAACGGCGCAGGTTTTGGCGCGGCGCTTGCCATCGTGCTTTCCGCCAATGCGCTGGGCATTCAGCTGACATCAATAGCGTGTGGCCTGGTAGCAGTGCTGCTTACCTTCCTTATTGCAGCGCAAGGCAAGAAAAGCACCGTGACGCTTATCTTGTCGGGTATGCTGATTGGTTCGCTGTTTGCGTCATTGGTGGCGCTTCTGAAATTTTGCGCCGACCCCACCGAAAAGCTTCCGCAAATTGTATACTGGCTGATGGGCTCGCTATCAGGCATTACCAGCGCATCTTTGCTGTCGATTCTGCCGTTTTACTGCATCTGTTTGCTGCTTATACTGCTTTCGCGCTGGCGCATTAATGTATTGTCGATGGGCGACACCACCGCTGCATCGTTTGGCATTCACGTGGCGCGCGAACGCGGCATCATCATTTGCGCGGCATCGGTATTGACCGCCCTTTTAGTAAGTATAGCTGGTATTATTGGCTGGATAGGCATTGTTGTTCCGCACCTTTCGCGCATGCTTATGGGGCCGAACTTTAAGCAGCTTATTCCCACGTCATGCGTGCTTGGCGGCGCGTATCTTATCATCATCGACGATATATGTCGCTGTGCAACGGCGCTTGAAATTCCGCTGGGCGTTATAACGGGAATTGTTGGCGTGCCGCTGTTTTTGTACTTCATCAGGAAGAAGAAAGTTGATTGGTAGCTGGCGAATGGTGCGGCGGACGAATGGCGTTACGGGCGGATGGCGCGACGGACGGATGGCGCTGCACGCGTTCTCATGGAAAGCGACATATCGAAAGTACCACAAATGATTGGTACGCGCGTACAAAACGTGCGCCGTACCTGCACATAAAGGACATGCTGTGAAACTAACACTGAAACATCTTGCGTATGAGTATCCCACGTCACGCGCAGGCAAAAACGTGCTTCAAGACGTATCGTTTACCTACGAAACGCCTGATATTCTGAGCATTCTAGGCCCTAATGGCACCGGAAAAAGCACGCTGCTCCAATGCATCATGGGCTTTTTCAAGCCGCATACGGGAAGCATTCTTCTTGATAACAAACCGCTTCACACGTACACGCAAAAAGAAATTGCACGGCGCATTGCCTACATTCCTCAAGATCACACACCCGCGTTTTCGTATAGCGTGGAAGACGTGGTAAGCATGGGTCGTACGCCCTATCTTAAGGCGTGGGAAATGCCTGAATACACCGATAAAACTATCGTACATGAAGCGCTTGCGTGCCTGGGCATTGAGCATTTAAGCACACAGCCCTACACTGCCATTTCAGGAGGTGAGCGCCGCCTTGTGCTGATTGCGGCAGCGCTTGCACAACAGCCGCAGCTTATTGTGTTTGACGAGCCGTGCGCGAACCTCGATTTCGGAAATCAGTACAAGTTTAGCCAGCTGGTAGAACGCTTACACTCAAATGGCTGTGGCGTGATTATGACCACGCATTATCCGAATCAGGTGCTTGATTTGGGAGGATTATGCGCGCTGCTTCACAACGGTGCTATCCAACGCTTCGGCAAAACACACGATGTAATGACTGAACAGGCGCTTTGTGATATGTACGGCATCGAAATTCACCTGCGACGCATCGATAACAGGCTCGTTTGCATTCCCGGCAGCCTTGCATAACACGGGACGCATTGTACAGCGTTGTGACCGCCAAGGTATGCCGAGCAGCCTTGCATAACATTTGCCGTATCGCGTATCTTTGTAACTACCAAGGCATTCCAGGCAGCCTTGCATAAAATGAGTAATTTGGCACCTTCAACGAAACGCGCAGCAAATTTACGCTACACTATAATGGTTCACATAATACTCAAAACTACCAGCGTCAAGCGCTACGCCGCGCCTTTGCTGTTCCCGCGCAAGGCTCACAAACGTAACAATGGCGCTCTTTAAGAGAAACGAGTTTGCTAATCATGTGCGGAATTTGTGGCTTTACTGGCTCAATCAACAACGAAGAATCTATACTTGAAGCGATGATGAACCGCATTATTCACCGAGGCCCCGATGGCGCAGGTAGCTATTTCGACACAGGTATTGCAATGGGACATCGCCGCTTGTCGATTATCGATTTAAGCGATGCAGGCAAGCAGCCCATGATAAACGCCGACGGCACGCTCGTATGTACGTTTAACGGTGAAATCTACAACTACAAGGAACTAAAAGCGCAGCTCATCGAAAAAGGATACCACTTCTCAAGCGATTGTGACACCGAAGTGTTGTTGCACGGCTACACCGAGTGGAAAGAAAAAATGCTCGATAAACTGCGCGGAATGTTCGCATTTGCCCTGTGGAACACACAAACGCACGAGCTGTTTATGGCGCGCGACATGTTTGGTATTAAACCGCTGTACTACGCACAGATAAACGGCCAGCTTGTATACGCCTCTGAAATCAAAAGCATCCTTGAACACCCTGGTTACACGCGCGAAGTTAACCTTGAAGCGCTCGAACAATACCTCAGTTTTGAGTATTCGGTGCTGCCTGAAACCTTCTTCAAGGGAATTTTCAAGCTTATGCCTGGTCACTATCTTACGTGGAACGCGGGCAAGCTTTCGATAACGCGCTATTTCGACCCCATGCTTACGCCATCAAAACAGCCACTTGCACATGATGAACTGGTGCAACGCATTGATGACACGTTGCAAAACTCAATCCGCTACCACATGGTAAGCGATGTGGAAGTTGCGTCCTTGCTTTCAAGTGGTGTTGATTCAAGCTATGTTGCAACGCAGTTCAAAGGGAAGCGCACGTATACGGTCGGTTTCGACTACGAGCGCTACAACGAAATTCCCTATGCGCAAAAATTGGCACATACGCTGGGTATTCAGAATACCAGTAAGGTGATTTCGACAGACGAATATTGGAGCGAGCTCTCGCGCATTCAATACTATATGGACGAGCCGCTTGCCGATGCGTCGGCCTCGGCGCTGTATTTTGTCGATCGCGAAGCTGCGCGCGATGTGAAAGTAATTCTTTCAGGCGAAGGATCAGATGAGCTTTTTGGCGGCTACAATATCTATCACGAGCCGTTCTCACTTGCGCGCTACCAGGCATTACCGCAAGCCTTGCGCACATGTTTAGCGGCACTTGCCAAGCGCATTCCAGGGCATCCGAAAGGGAAAAATTTCGTTATTCGCGGAGCTTTGCCTGTTGAAGAGCGCTTTATTGGAAACGCGAATGTGTTTAGCGACCAGCAGAAAACACGCGTATTGAAATACCGAACGAAAAGGCGCGCACAGCAACTTACAAAACCATTCTATGACAAGGTAAAACATCTGGCTGATACCGAAAAAATGCAATACATCGACCTCAATTTTTGGCTGGTGGGCGATATTTTGCTGAAAGCAGACAAAATGAGCATGGCACATTCGCTTGAAAGCCGTGTTCCGTTTCTTGATCGTGAAGTGTTTGAGCTTGCACGCACCTTGCCTTTGAACGAGAAAATTGCAAACGGCACTACAAAAGCATGCTTTCGTGAAGTTGCGCATCGTTATTTAAGTGCGTTTCAAGCGCAGAAAAAGAAACTGGGCTTCCCTGTACCTATTCGCGTGTGGCTGCGTGAAGACGCCCATTATAATCGCATCAAACGTGAGTTCCAAAGCGATATTGCAGCTCAATTTTTCAATACGGATGAACTGGTTCGCTTACTTGATGATCACAAAGCTGAGAAATTTGACTACGCGCGCCATATTTGGGTAGTGTACATGTTTCTTTTGTGGTACAAACAATACTTTGTGCCTGGTGAATGCTGTGTTTCGATAGAAGACGAGCTGAAACGCGAACGAGGACGTGCACAAAGCGCATAGGTAAGCTGCAAAACAACATAAGTCACTCAGCGCAATTACACAACAGATGAACAATTGAGGGAACAACGTGCAAATCATGTTGGGCGCGGAGTGTTTGAACACGAGCGACTAAGAATAAGAATGCACTTCAGCAATACTGAATTATTTTTTCGCAGCGTCACATAAGCGCAACAAATACTCGTTTTACGTGACTTAATTCCATGTGATTTAGCTCTGCATGCCGGCGCAAAACCATGACGTAAGCGACGTTGGATGCGTAATCGCAGTTCCCACAACCACGC
>CAMPNZ010000029.1 GCA_946892075.1 uncultured Coriobacteriales bacterium | reverse complement strand
GGTGTAGAGGAGTTAACATCTGCTGCGGTTTTGTTAGGTGTTTCGCGCGTCCAGCCATCAAATTTATATCCCTTACGCGTAGGCTCTGGAACAGCATCAACTTTCATGCCATAGTAAAAGGTCTTTGACTGAATTGCGGTGCCACCCTGCGTGTCATACGAAACTTCGTGCTTATTCAACAAATAGCGCAGTTCAAGCACCAAATGTTTCTTTTTGGTGTTCGCGCTGCTTGGATCATCCGCATCGGCATCAACGTAATCGTCGTCATCGGGAATAGGCGAATTTACCAAATTTGGCTCGGGCGAATACCCTTCGATGTTGATTGGTTGCGCATACAAACTTTGCCCAACGACGCCCTTCGTTTTGCTTACGTGAATGTTTTCATTGTTATGGTCAATGATATCGCTGACGTGCGTATACTCCGTAAATTTGTCGGGATTCTTAGGATCTTGAAGCATGTGGCGAACATAGTAGGTAATCGTCTTAGGGCGATACTCAATAACGTAGTGAGCAATTTTATTCGTGTCCGTGGACGTAATGTTGTTGATATTCGCTTCAACAAGCGTGCGATCGATTTTGATGTACGACTGCACCGAAGCATCTTTTTTGGTATCAAGAACGTATTTGTCCCCATCTTTAATGTAGTTGCCACGCTGCGCCTTGTAGCCTTTCGTTTCCTTCACAGGAATATACAAGCCCTCACCATGGGGATCGCTAATTTTGGTAAGCTCGTCATCGGTAAAGGTAAATTCCGTAGGCTGAAACAACTGTTTTTGGTGATAGCCTTCAACGCAATAGGAAACTGTAAACGTATACGTTTTCTGTTTGTCTTCTTCGCGTTTTACCTGGCTGTTTGCCACATCTTGCGTGTTGGCTTCGGAGTTTTTGGTGTTAGGCTTGATAACCGCGTTATTGTTGGTTGAAGCATCTGGCGCGCCGGTAGGAGTGCTGGGTGAAGAAGACGAGGTGTCGCCTGCACCGGGTGTTGAAGCGGGTTGCGAGCTTGACGCGGGTCGCGAGCCTGACGCGGGTTGCGAGCCTGGTGCGGGTTGCGCGCCTGCCGCGGGTTGCGAGCCTGTTGCTAGCGTGGACGCGGCCGGTCCACCAGACGCACTCGTTACCGCAGAGCGCAATTCCGCAACTGCTTTGGCCATGCGTGGGTCTTTAGGAGAAGGCGTTTTCGTTTCCACAGCAAAAACAGAAAGCGCTGGTAGCGCGCTTGAAGCAGAATTGCTCACCGCAAACGAAACCTGTTTCGTGTGTGGCGCTGCTGCCTTGGCAGGCGCTTTGGATTGAGGCGTTGACGCATTATCGGGGGTGTCAGGCGCTTGAGGCGCAACGGCTTCAAGGGCGTGAGCAGCCGAAAATGGAGCAATAGCCAGCGTTGATGCCAATGCAACTGACGCAACAACGCCTAATGAGGGGCTGTTTTTCGAAACGTCAGATACACGTGCATGTTTTGGAGCGTTCTTTTTGCTTCGTTTCTGCTGTTTATGTTGAGCCATATCTCTATATCCTATCTCTGCACTTCTCTCTATACGCGTAAGGTATTATTGTACCTTATAAACCTTAAAATTTATATAAGCATTGTTATAGTTGTAGCCATATAGTTACAAAGAACAAACAGCGTCCTCAACAGGCACTTCAACATAAATCGAACTACCGTACCATGAACCACCCTATGAGCGTGTTGTGAATGCTTGCACAACGGCGCGATACCACACAGGTGCGGGAGCCTTGCGACCAGATGAGAATGCAGTTTGCCCAGATGCCGACGCCGCGGATGCAGCCCGCCCAGCTGCCGACGCCACGGATGCGGGCACCGACAGCGCTTCACGCCCGGACACTTCCACATGCGTAAAACCGCAACGAAGCAGCTTATCTTCCAGTTCTTCATACGTTAATGCAGCGTTGAACTGGTCTCCCTCGTAGCGCGCCACAACGCGCTGCTGGCTTGAAAGCGGCGTTTTGCACAACACAGCGTCGAACACAAACACACCACCCGGTGCCAGCACGGCACGAATTTGCTGCAAGACGCACGTCAGCTTGTAGCACACATTCAAGCTGGCGCTGGCAAACACAAAATTAAAGGGCATAGCGTTGGCGTGTAACAGCTGTTCAGCGCACTGTTCGTAGAGAAGCTCGGGATACGCGCACGAAAAGTGCACCATCGACGCGGGAAGATGGCTGCGCTGCAAATACGCGGGGGCTTTGCTGCGTGCATACTGGATGTTTTGGAAAGACGCATCGACGCCCCACACAAAACCGTGCTTTCCCACTTTATCGGCCAAACAGCACACGCCCTTCGCGCCGCGGCATTGCACGTCCAACACGTGCGCCGATTTTATATCGTTCGAGGGAAAGGGCAAGCGACACGCGCCCGCAGGCGTTTTGCGCGCGGCCATGCGTTGATACTGTTCATCGTAGAAATCGCGCAGAACGGAACGCGGCAAAGGTGCGCGGATGGCAGCGCGAATGGCGGCACGAGTGTCGTCGCTGATTTCGGCACGAGTTACGGTGCTGGTTTCGGCGCGCGTATCGTCGCTGGTTTCGGCACGGGTTGCGGTGCTGGTTTCGGCGCTGGTTTCGGCACGAGTTGTGGCGCTGGTTTCGGCACGGGTTGCGGCACTGGTTTCGGCGCGCGTATCGTCGCTGGTTTCGGTATGTGCTTGCATATTCCCCCCTAATGAGAAACAGGTTTAGACACCTGTGCTTCTTCAAGCAATTTATACGTAGGAGGATAAAGCATATCGCCTCGTCGTTCAAGCGCTCCCAAACAAAAATGCACCGTCGTGCCGCAGCCTTCGATACTTTTGATACTCATGTGCGCATCGGGGCCAAAATAGCTGCGCATACGGTCGGACACATTTTTCACGGCAATGCCAAGCCCCGTGCTACATTCGGGATGCATGATGGTGGCCAGGCGCTGTTTGCTCATGCCAACGCCATTGTCGTTCACGAAAATGTGCACGTCATCGTTGATGTTTTTCGCGATGATGGTAATCGTAAGGCGCCCGGTGGCAGGCATTCCGTGGCGAACGGCATTCTCGACCAACGGCTGAATCATAAACGAAGGCACCATACAAAACTCAAGTTCAGGGTCGATGCGCACTTCCAGACACAAGCGTTCTTCGCCAAAGCGGGCAATTTCAAACGACAGATAGCGCTTCACTTGCGAAATTTCGCGGTCAAGCTCAATAAGATCGGCGGAATCTTCCAAAGCGCGGCGGTAAAACACAGCAAAATCGCGCAACAGCACGCGCGCTTGCGTTGGGTTCGTGCGGATAAGCGAGCTAATAGTGTTGATGGTGTTGAACAAGAAATGGGGGTTTATCTGGGCCTGGAGCGCCTTTAGTTCCATGCTTGTTGCCAGGCGCGTTTTTTCCTCGAGCGCCGCAGCCGCCATTTGCGTAGAGATAAGCTCGGCAAAGCCCGACGCCATCGATTCTTGCGTTTGGCTCATGTGCAGCGGCGTGCGATAGTAGAATTTCAGCGTGCCAGCAATGCGATGCGCCACCACAAGCGGCACAATAATCGCAGCTCGAATATGGGAATTGTGGGGCAGTCCAATTTCTTCAGCAGAATGCAGAACGCGCACTTTGCCATCGCTGAGGGTAAGATGCGTAGCAGTAGTGCGAATTTTGCGTCCCTGAATGCTATTGCCGTCGGTGTATCCCGCGTACCCCAAAATGTTGTTGTTGTCGGTAATAGCAACCGCAATTGCCGCCGTTTCAGGCAACAGCAGGTCGCACACTTTTTGCGCGGAGTTCGTATCAAGGCCATCGGCAAGATATTCCAGCGTTTCGCTTGCAATGCGCAACACAGAATTGCTTTGAACAGCGCGTATAGAGTCGGGGTCCATCAGCAGACGGATAAAGCTCATAAATGACAGGGCGAACACGATAAGCGCAATAAGGTGAAAGTGCAGCTCTTCGACGCGCATGAGGTTAAGCGACACCAGCGCGCAACCCGATGCTGCAGCAAGAATGCCAAGAATTGCTTCCGATGTTATGGAACGAGCTCGTTTTTTGCCAAATGTCATAGGTGTCCTTACCATGTGCTTTGCTGCGCGGGAGGTGCGGGATCACGGGCGGGCGCGGGAGCGGCGGTTGCGCTGGTAGCGCTTGCGGGCGCAGGTGCGGGGCTTCCCTCGCGGCGCGGTGCGTGCGTGCGCTCCAACGCGAGATGTAGCTCTTCCCTTGCGGCGCAGGTGCGGGGCTTCCCTCGCGGCGCGGTGCGCCTTTCAGCAGTTTACACCAGCAGTTCCCTTACCACTAAACCAACTGCCGCCAAAAGAAGAAATATCCCGAACAGCAGACTTATCATGCGCTCAGGCAATATCGTTACCAGGCGCGCGCCCACCACGGCACCGGGAATTGAGCCAAGCGCCAACAGCACTCCTACCAGCACGTTCACGTTGCCAAGCACGAATTGCGTAATCACGCCCGGCACCGCCAAAATCATAACGGCAACCAGCGACGTTCCCGACGCCAGCGAAGGTTTTATGTTCAGAAACGCTATCATCAGCGGTACCATCACAAAACCGCCGCCTACGCCAACGTAACCCGAAGCCAGCCCTGCTATCAGGCCTATCACCAGCGCAATGACAACCGTGCGCACGGAAAAGCGGCGATGCTGCGGGCGGCTGTGTAGCGCTGTTGAAGATGCACGCTCATCAATGGGCGACGCGTGGGGAATTGGCGCTGTGCAAGGTGACGCGTCGGCGCCTGCTGCCGCACCAACGCACGCCGCGTTCGTGCCTTCTGATTCGTCCAACCGTTCCGCACGCTTACGTTCCCGCGAAAGAACAGCCGCTTTTTGGAACATTTTCACCGCTGAAAGCCCTATCACCAGCGCCGCAGTTGTCATAATCAGCCAGTCGGGAGAATGCGTTGCAAGCAGCACTCCCACGGGCGCACTGCACGCGCCGCCGCATCCCATAAGAACGCCCAGCAGCACGCAGGAAGTTTTGTGGCGCGCGTGTGTAACAACGCCCGAAACAGACGTCGGAATAACCGTGAACAGGGCCGTTCCCGTGCATTCAAGAGCAGGCATTCCCCCTACCACACGCAGCAACGTTACTAAAAGACCACCACCGCCAATGCCCAGCAAGCCCGACGCAATTCCCACGAAAAAGCCGAAAAGTATATTCAAGTACCACATATCGGCTGCCTACCTCCATAACTACTCGTTGTCGGGCAAGCTCAAGCGAATTTCGCCCGTTGCACCAGGGTCGATGTAACTGCGCTCGGTAGTATCGATGCTTTCAGCGTGCTGCTGCGAGCGCACCATGTGAACCAACAGGTCGCGCAGGTCGGCGTTGTTCTCCACGAACTCCATCACGCTGGGCCACATATACTGGAAGCCGAAATACTTGTCGCAATTTTCCTGCGCATACACGCGCGCTTCCGAACGCGACGCGCGCAAAGCCTTACGATACCCGGGCTTGTCTTTGCAGAACAGCAAGCGAAGCGATGCCGTAAGCGTTGCGCGGCGAATGACGCCCGGCTCAAGGAAAGGCCCCGGATACGGGTTCAGCGACGCAGGCTTAATTTGCAACAGGTCGATTTGCGTTCTACTGTATTCCATTTTGCGATACTCGTAAAACCAGCGGAACACGTCGTGGTAAAAACGCAGCCCTTCATTGCGCTGAACAGGCGGTCGATGGTGCACAAGCCACGCTTTGTCGTACCACATTTCCGAGCCGTACATGCGCAAGTTCAGCATGTAGTCAAGGTCTTCGCCGCGCTGAATCCACGGGTCAAACGCCACGCGGCTAAACGCCTCTTTGTGCAGCGCCATGCATCCTCCGCACACAAAGTGGGAACGCTGAAGACGCGGACCCCGCTGCGCACGGGTAAGCCACTGGTTAAACGCGCGCGGCAAGCGCCAAAAGTAGTTCCACACTTCGTTTGAGTCGCGGGCTTTTCGCGAGCTTTTTGGATCGAGGAACGAGCCTGTTTTCGCAAGAATGGGAACGCCTTTGCGTGTTAGTTTCCCCAGGCCATACATGGCGTTCTCCATGAAATGAGGGTCTTGCACAACCATGTCGTCGTCCAAAAAAACCACCGAGTCGAAGCGAAGCAAGTGCGCCACGATAAGCGATAGGTTGCGCAGCGCCGCGTACCCTTGAACGCCAATTAAGCCGTCGAAGTTCTTGTCAAGCTGTTGCGAAAGATGCCCAACCAGCACGCGCGCTTCGCTTGGGCCCACCATAAACAGCGGTAAGCTGGGGAATTGCTGGAAAATGTGCGCCACTTTTTCTTTCGCTTGGTCTTCGATGGCTGCGTCACACGAAACAACAACCATGATGCGCGAAACGTGCGCAACACCACAAAGCGAGGTCAGGCAGCGCTTTAGCTCGCCTTCCTGCGTCAGTGCGGTGGTGTGGTCGAACGGACTGAGCGTCTCGGTTCTGCGCGAGATGCGATGCTGTGAAATATAGGTGGGAATAACTAATAACGGATCCATAGTACCTCCTTATATCACCGGTGCCTTCGCGCGTTGGTGTGCTGCGTAGGCGCGGTGTGCGTGCGGCGGGCCAGGTGCGCGGTGTGCGTGCGGCGGGCCAGGTGCGTGCGGTGTGCGCGCGAACGTTCGGCCGTGCGAAAAAATCACTTTCATGGCGCTGCCTAGCGGACTGCCATGTTGGGTGGCACGCTAAGCTGACTTTGCGGCTTGCGCCCGTAAGCTGCTTATTGGCCCGCTGCGTCGTGAAGTTCCGCGCGCAAACGCAGATAGCTCTGTAGGCGACGCTTCGAGCAAACCCCCTGTTCAACGGCCTGCTGAACCGCACAGTGCGGCTCGTGTGTATGACTGCAATTACGAAATTTGCACTCCGCAGCTAAATCTTCAATGTCGCTAAACGCACGCGCAAGCCCCACATGCGCGTCGTATAAGCCTAAGCCACGAATGCCCGGCATGTCAATTACCCCCGCATTTGATGCAAGAGTAATTATACTGCGAGAAACGGTTGTGTGGCGGCCTTTTCCGTCGCGCGCACGCACCTCTTGCGTGTGAGCAACGCGTTCACCTGCAAGAATATTCGTAAGCGTCGATTTTCCAACACCGCTTTTGCCCAGCAATACGCTTAGCGAACCCGGCGCGAACCACGTTGCCGGCAGAGTTTGGTAGCGCGCATCGCTTGACGAAAACGCAGCAACGGTGTGCTGTGCTCCCACCAGCTGTTGAATGCGCTGCTGTTCATCGCGAACGGTTTCAGGCGCTGCCAAATCGGCCTTCGTAAGCAGCACCGACACGCGAGCGCCCGTTTGACATGCGATTACCAGGGCGCGTTCAAGGTATTCGTCGTGCAGCTTCGTGATGGGTGCCATGATAATCACGTGATCGAAATTGGCGGCAAGAACCTGCGGAAGTGCCGTTTTACCTGGGTCGCGGCGCACAAAGGCCGTCGTGCGTGGCAGAATTTCTTCGATGATGGCGCAGCTGTTCTGTTCCACCAGCGTAAGACGCACCTTATCGCCAATGGTGGCGCGCTCGCACGACGTTTTCAGAAGCGTCGTTGCGTGTTTCGCTCGCACCAGTGTGCCCGCAAGCGCGAAAGCGGGAACGGGAACGGATGCGTGTTCGGGAACGGGAACGGATGCGGGTGCGTGTGCTTGTTCGGGTGCTGTCGCCGCTACGTGTTCGGGCGCGGGCGCCTGAGCAGAAGCCATTTCCCCAGCTGAAACACGTTCCTCCGCTTGCACACGTTCCCCATGAAACACAGAGTCACGTTCCGACGCAAGCGTATCAAGCCGCACCAGCGGCAAATCGCGATCGAGCTTCACAATTTGTCCAAACGCCGTGATATTCACTAACGCTGCCTTTCGTGAGCGCGATAAAACACGTACAGCACAATGCAACCCAGCAGCACCGCGCATATGCCTGGCGCGAACAGCTCAAGGCGAAACGGCGGCTTCGTGATAACGCCCTTTTCCAGCACTTCGAGCTCTGACGTGCGCAAACTTTGCGAGCCTTCAAGCTCGGGATCGACTTCTTGAAACATGCCCGTAGCTTTAATGATGCTGCCGCGCACGCCGTAGCGCCCGAACATGTCAATTTTTTGCGCTTGAAGTGGGGTAACGTAAAGCGAAATTTGCGCGTCGGAGCCCGTGCTAAGCTCCTGAATAATAAGCCAGCAATAATTGGGGTCTTCAGCTTTGATGAGGTCGCCCACCACCTCGCCCGTTACCTGCACGGTGCGTTTGTCGTACAAATGCGGCTGATTGTTGAGCGCTGAAATTTCGGTTTCGTACACGAACGAACTGTCGCTGCCTATGGCCTCGTTGATGACGTTTTCGGGGTTGTTGTCGACTGATGTTGAACCAACCGCAACCGGTACGTGCTGTTTGCCGTGAGTGAGTTTGATAATTGTGCTTGAGTTTGTGGATGCGTTTTCGGCGTCGGTGCTGTCGGCGGGCGCGGCGCTGTCGGCGCTGGTGGAGAGCGCGTTGGCGGGCACGAAACTGTTGGCGCTTGGAGAGGTGCTGGTAGAACTGGTGGAACCGGTGGAGCCGCTGAGGGCATCGACGCTGATGGCGCTGCTAAGGGAAAGCGGATTTGCCGGCGCATCGCCCAAGGGCGATTGCTGTGCGGCAGCGAAAGGCGATGGCAACGCTAGTGCGAAAGGCGCAGAAAAGTCAGAAAGCGCAAGCACTGCCAGCGCACACGCCGCCACGCACGCAAGCCGCGCGCACGTTTTCCTTATGCGATATGTTACGCTTTTCACCATACGTGTACCTTATACCTGCCCTCTGCCAGCCCTTTTCCTGTTCATCATCAACCTAAAGTTTACCCAACACCTGCCAGACCTTCTTCGGCCTAACACCTACGTTATATTATGCCCGCGACGTGCGCCGATTATCGGGAACAGCGTTGTTACTATTTTCACAATCAGCGCGAACAGCGTCACGAACTCCAAGCGGCCCGCCCACATCTCGAAGATGTAAAACAGCTCAAGCGGTGCCGACATGCCAGGCACAATAATTCCCGAGGTGATGCCTGAGTTTGACGCCATCGCCACCGATTCGAAAATCGACTTTGTGGCATCGTAACCTGCGGCGATGCCCATTAACGCGCCCACGATATACGTTATCGAGTACAGCGACGTAACCGTCATGGCGCTGCGCACCGTTGTAGCGTCAAGAATGCGGGCGCCCATGTGATAATACGGAATAACAATGCGCGCCGACTCGGGCGCAAGCGATTGGCGCAAGGCCGCAAAAATGGTCTTGAAAATGAACCCAACGCGGTTCAGCTTAATTCCGCCTGCTGTTGAGCCCGATCCGCCGCCGACGCCCATCAAAATGGCAAGCGTAATAAGCGCGCCCGATGTGTACGACGACGTAAGCTGCGTTGCGTTAATGTTCGCAAAGCCCGTCGTAGAGTACGCAGAAATTACCATGAACAGGTCGTGGCGCAGCATCGATGGCAGGCCCGAAAAATACTGCGCACCCGAGATGGTGGCCGCCAGCACCACAATCAACACCGTCAGCCACAAAAAGCCGGTGATGGTTTCCGTATCGCGAAAGAAGTCGCGCACTTTGCCGCGCAAAATGCTTGAGTGAAGCACGAAATTTATCGAGCCGATAAACATGACAATTGTAATGATAAATTCAATAGGCGCCGAGCGATAGTACAAAATGCTTTCCTGAACAGGCGAAAAACCGCCCGTCATGAACGCCGACATCGACAGCCAAAACGAATGCAGAAACGCGCGCGAGGGCTCCATGCCTTGCAACGCGCACAGCACAAACAGCAACAACGTTGCAATAAGAATAACAACCGCGGCAATGCGAAAAATGAACCGCGTTGTTTGCATCACGTTCGGCACGATGTGTTCGCTTCTTCCTACTGAAGAATACAGCGACGCGCCGCCCCCGCGTCCGAAAAGGCCAAAGGTTACGCCCACAACGATAAGACCCAAGCCGCCAATGCCGTGCATAAGGAAGCGCCACATGTTGTCGGCGTTCGACAGGTGGTCAAGATCGACAATAACAGACGCGCCAGTTGTGGTTAAGCCCGACACGGCGTCGAACACGGCGTCGGTGGGCGACAGATAGTGCCCCGACATGTACAGGGGCACGGCGGCCATAAGCCCCAGGACAATCCACGAAAGCCCCGTTACGAACAAGGCTTGGTGGTGCGAAATTTTCCCAGGTCGAATGTGCAAAAAGCGCAACAGCGTGCCAATGATAAGCGCAAGGCCCGCCACCAGCAGGTAGTGCGCGGCGCTTTCCCATTCGGCGCATATCAGCGCCACCACAAAGGGTATGGCGAAACCGGCGCTCATAAACGACAGCAATACACCCAGATAATGAGCAATGATGCGAACATCGCTCCAGGTTAGGCGTTCCCACATAGGTTATCCTGCCCACAAACGGGTAAGGGCCACCAGCACGTTACCGAAAATCATAAACGTCACCAGGCACAGCAATACAATCGCATAGCCCGGAAATGCGATTTTGACGGTCGCCCAAACATTTTTTAGTCGTTGTTTATTCATGTGCCTATTTTAATACAAGAACGAATGCTGCGTACGCAAAAACTTGCAATGGAGCGCATGCGTGGGGAACGGATGCAAACCTAAATGGGATTTTACAACTAACACGGTAACGAACCGCGTTGTCCTTGCGGCCTAACGGAGCAAAAACAAAACCACGGTAGCAAAACGCTATCGTGGTTTTTGTTTCTGAACTGGTTTTCGTGAGCGTTCTGCAACGCCACCGCCATTCGCGCAGCGCTCGGCGCCGCGTACGCCACCGCCACAGCGCTACGACACCGTGCAGGTATATTCGCCTTCGCTTCCAACATCAATGGTTACGGTATCGTGGTCATGAAGTGATCCTTGCACAATGCGCTCGGCAATTTTGTCCACAACCTTGCGCTGTATCAGGCGCTTTAACGGACGAGCGCCATACACCGGATCGAATCCGTCAATGGCAAGCGCGTCAAGCGCACTGGGTGTAACCGTAAGCGTAATGCTGCGGTCTTCAAGACGTTTCCGCACATCATCAAGCTGCAACTTCACAATCGGCTCAAGTGTTGCAATGCTCAAGGCATCAAACGTAACAATTTCGTCGATACGGTTCAAAAACTCGGGCCTAAACGTTGCGCGCAGCGACTCTTGTATTGCTTTGTCGCGCTGCTTGACGTCGTTGTTCTCTTGGAACTGGCGTATATACTGCGAACCAACGTTGCTGGTCATGATGATAATCGTGTTCTTGAAATTCACCACGCGGCCCTGACTGTCCGTAAGGCGCCCATCGTCAAGCACCTGCAGCAAAATGTTGAACACATCGGGGTGCGCTTTCTCAATTTCATCAAGCAACACCACGCTGTACGGACGCCTGCGCACCGCTTCGGTAAGCTGTCCGCCCTCGTCGTAGCCTACATATCCAGGAGGCGCACCAATTAAACGCGCCACGCTGAACTTTTCCATGTACTCCGACATATCAATGCGCACCATAGCTTTTTCGCTGTCGAACAAGTAATCTGCCAGCGCTTTTGCAAGCTCGGTTTTACCAACGCCCGTAGGTCCAAGGAACAAGAACGAACCGATTGGCTTATGCGGGTCGGACAAACCAGCACGGTTGCGGCGAATTGCACCGGCAACAGCATCCACGGCAGTATCTTGCCCAATCACGCGCTCGTGAAGCTTGCTTTCAAGGTCGGCAAGCTTTTCCATCTCGCCGCGCATCATCTTTTGAACAGGAATGCCCGTCCACGCCGACACCACTTCTGCAATTTCTGCTTCCGTAACTTCCTCTTTCAGCAAGGCGCCGTTTTTCTGCTTCTCGGTAATTTCCGCTTCAGCTTGCTGAATGTCTGCTTTCAACTGCGGAATTTTTGCGTAGCGAAGCTCGGATGCAAGCGACAAGTTGCCGTCACGCGTGGCGCGTTCTTCTTCCGCTGACGCCTCGTCCAACTGGGCTTTCAGCTTTTGCACGCGCTCGATAACATCCTTTTCGTTTTTCCATTCCGCTTTGCGAACGTCCAAATTCTCCTTCGCAACAGCAATTTCTTTGCGCAGCGCATCAAGACGCTGCTTGCTGGCTTCGTCAGTTTCCTTCAAAAGCGCCTGCTCTTCAATTTGCATCTGCGTTAATTTGCGCTCGCACGCGTCAACTTCTTCAGGCATCGAGTCGATTTCGATACGCAGCCTACTTGCCGCTTCGTCAATCAAATCGATTGCTTTATCAGGCAAAAATCTATCGGCAATGTAGCGATTAGAAAGCTCAGCCGCCGCAACAATCGCGCCATCGGTAATGCGAACACCGTGGTGAATTTCGTACTTTTCTTTCAAGCCACGCAAAATGGCGATAGTGTCTTCACTGTTCGGTTCGCCAATAAACACCGGCTGAAAACGGCGCTCAAGAGCAGCGTCTTTTTCGATATACGTGCGATACTCGTCAAGCGTCGTTGCACCAATGGCATGAAGCTCGCCGCGTGCAAGTGCAGGTTTAAGCATGTTACCAGCGTCGATAGTGCTATCCGAGCCCGAGCCTGCTCCAACAATGGTGTGCAACTCGTCGATGAACAAAATAATTCTGCCTTCGCTTTGCTTCACTTCGCGCAACACGGCCTTCAAGCGGTCCTCAAATTCTCCACGATACTTCGCGCCCGCCAGCATCGACGCAATGTCAAGGCTGATGATGTCGCGATCTTTCAAACTTGACGGAACATCGCCTGCCACAATACGCTGCGCCAAGCCCTCAACGATGGCCGTTTTACCAGTTCCAGGCTCGCCTATCAACACAGGATTGTTCTTCGTACGACGCGAAAGCACCTGTATCGTGCGGCGAATTTCTTCCGAGCGGCCAATAACAGGGTCAAGCTTTCCCTCGCGCGCCTGCTGCGTAAGGCTTTGCCCGTACTTGTTCAGCGCATCAAGTTCAACTTTGTCGCTTGCTTCCGTAATGCGGCTTGACCCGCGCAAGTTCTCGTAGGCTTCCTGGACGGTTTTTTGCGTGATGCCTTCCATGGCAAGCAGCTTTCCTGCCTGGGTTTTGTCGTTTGCAAGCGCAATAAGAACGTGTTCGCTGGTGGCATAGCTGTCGCCCATTTTTTCCGCCAGCGCAACAGCGCTATCAAGCGTTTTAAGCGTTGCCGAGCTGGGTATGGGAAGCGGCGCGCTGCCCTGCTGTTTTGGCATGGCCGCGATGGCTTCGTTGATGTTTGCTTTCAACAATGCTGGATCGGCGCCGATGCGTTTGATGATGGCAGAAAAGTTGTTTTCTGAACCTTCAATAAGGGCTTTCAGCAGGTGAATTGGTTCAATTGTGGCCGATTCTGCTTCGCTTGCAATACTCAGCGCATTTTGCAGCGCCGTTTGTGCCGAAATGGCTAATTTATCGAGTCTCATAGTTCCTCCTTTTTTGTTCCCAAACGTGTATTGCTACACTGCTATCAGGGAAGAAGGCGACGAACGGTAATCATTGGCGCGCCGTCTTCGTCGACAAGCGAGTTCACGTTCTGGCGCGTTTCCAGTTCGTGCACTCTGTCGGCCAAGCGGCGCACTTTTTTGTGCAAGTCGTCAATTTCGGAATCGCGCTCGTCAAGGCGGCCTTGCAAATCGAGAATACGAATGACGCCAGCAACGTTAATGCCTTCGTCGGTAAGCTCGGTGATAAGTTCAAGGCGCTCGATGTCTGCTTGCGAGTACATGCGCGTATTTCCGCTGGTGCGCTGCGGGTTTACCAAGCCTCGCTGTTCGTAGGAACGCAAGGTTTGAGGATGAATGCCCGCCAATTCCGCAGCGACGCCAATCATATACACGGGTCGGTTTCTATCATTGTTAAGTGGCATGATTGCTCCTGTGGTTTCCTGTGGTTTCCTGTGTTTTCCTGTGGTTAATCGTGTACTTGTTCTTGTGTGCTCGTGTTCCTGCGTGTTCGAGTGTGTTGTCTAGTGCGATTGCGAGGCGCGCGACTGCGCAGCCTGCGCATCCTGACGCTCCTGATCATGCACCTGACTTTGCGCTTGCTGATGTAAGCGTTCCTCACGCAACTGTTCTATGGCTGCGCGTTGCTTTGCCGTCAGCGACGTAGGAACATCAATTTCCACGCACGCAATTAAATTACCAGCTGGCGCATTTTTCTTGTGCGCACCCTTGCCTTTGATAACAAGCTCGGTATGCGACGCAGTTCCCGGATGAATAGCAAGCTTGACCTGCGATTTATCGGGCGCTTGCAGCACTACCGAACCGCCCAGCGCTGCAACATCAAACGGCACGTGAACGGGCATGTACACATCGCTGCCCACTAAGCGGTACAGCGGGTGGCGTTCAACCTGCACGCGAACGAACAAGTTGCCTGGTGCAGCTCCCGCTTCGCCCGCAGCACCCTTCCCGCTGAAACGCAATTTTGTGTCGTTGGCGCATCCAGCCGGAATAGCGATGGTTAGTTCGCGCTTTTGGCCTGATGGCGGCACTTTTATTGAAATGCGCTTCGTGCAGCCGTGAAACGCTTCGTCAAAGCTGATAGGCAAGGTAATAGTTATGTCGCTACCCTTGCGCGCGCACGGAGCTTCTTGGCCAAACGGCGAGCGCTGAGCACCCGAGAAATGGTACTCGAAGTTTTGGCTTGCGCCACCGAAAGGCGACGACCCGCCGAAAGGCGAGCCAGCCCCAAAAGGTGACGCACCTCCAAAGGGAGAGCCGGCACCGCTTCCCGAACGCGCACGTCCGTAGTGCGAAAACGCGCCTTCGCTGTTGCGAATTTGCTCAAGAATGTCATCCCACGACATGCCGGCAAATCCGCCAACGCCGCCTGCACCCGAGCCCGAAAAGTCTGCCCAGGTAGCGCCACCAGGTGCTTGTGAGGGGTTTGCTGTTCCAAATTGATCGTACAGTTTGCGGCTTTTTTCGTTGGAAAGCACTTCGTAAGCTTCGTTCAGTTCCTTGAACTTGGCTTCATCGCCACCCGCATCGGGATGATACTTGCGCGCTAACTGCCGAAACGCTTTTTTAATTGTTGCGGCAGACGCATCGCGAGCAACGCCGAGCACTTTGTAATAATCGGGTTTATTCGCCATTTGTTCCACCACCTTTTATGCTAAAGGGGCGCGCGGGGCACCCCTTCGTGATTGTTTGTTGTACAAGATTAAAGCTCTTCTTCATTGGAAGGGCGCTTGGGGCCACCCGTTGTTACGCTTACCATTGCGGCGCGCAGCACTTTCGAGCCCATACGATAACCCTTTTGGAATACCGCTGCTACCGTTTCATCAGGCTGATCAGGGTCATCCACGGTAGCTACCGCCTGACACTCCAGCGCATCGAAGGCGCAACCTTGTGGATCGATGGTTTCCAGCCCGCTTTTTGAAAGCGTGTCGAGCAACTTCGTGTTCACGGCACACACGCCCTCAAGCAAACCGGCTTCGCCATGCTCCTGAGCATAGGAAATAGTGCGATCGAAGTCGTCAAGCAAGGGCAGCAAGCTTTTGACGAGCTTTTCGCACGCCAGCAGCTTTTCTTCTTCGCGCTGCTCGTTCATGCGGCGACGGTACGTATCCCACTCCGCATGCAGGCGAACAAACTTATCTTGCCAGGTAGCCGCATCTTTCCGCGCGGCCTCCAAATCGGCAGAAAGCTTGTCGCTTGCTTCGCGCAACACGTCTTCCGCTTCGCTTACAACATCGTGCTGCTCACTGTGAGCATGCGACGCGTCGTGAGCGTGCTTCTTGTGGCGAAAACCGTGCATTTGACGTGCGTTATTGTTGGTAACGCCACCGTGCGCAGTGTCGTGCGCTTCATGTGCCGACACGCCGTGAGAACCGCAGCTTTCAGGCGCGCTGCCACAAGCACCAGCGCCATGCGCGCCATCTACCTGCTGCGATGCGCCATCCCCTGACGCATCGCCTGCAAAGTTTGGGTCGTGAAAGTTCTGAAAGGGTTCGCTCTCGCGTGAGTCGCCTTCGCGAGGAGCCTCATTATGAGGAAATACGCTGGGCATACTCATAGCTGTTACTTCCCTTCTTTTTTATCTTTATCGTCAACAACTTCGTAATCGGCTTCAATAGGCTCGTCACTTGACGGCTCGGCTTGAGCGCCCGCCGCGCCCGCTGCGCCACCGGCCTGCGCACCAGCGCCGTTTTGGCCATACGCAACCTCTGCCAACGTGTTGCTTGCTTGCTGCAAATTCTCACTTGCAGCCTTAATAGCGGCAACATCCTTGCCAGCAAGCGCCTGTTTTGCCTGCGCAACGGCGTCTTCTACCTGCTTCTTTGAATCGGCAGGAACTTTATCGCCCAGCTGCTGTAACGTTTGCTCGGTAGCATTTACCAGCGAATCGCAGGTGTTGCGCACTTCAATTTCTTCCTTGCGCGCTTCATCGGCAGCGGCGTTTTCCTCAGCATCTTTCACCATGCGCTGAACTTCATCATCAGACAAGGCAGTTGAACCTGAAATGGTAATTTGCTGCTGTTTGCCCGTTCCCAAATCTTTAGCGGACACATTTACAATGCCGTTTGCGTCGATGTCGAAGGTAACTTCAATTTGTGGAACGCCACGACGCGCCGCCGGAATGCCGGTTAATTGGAAGCGACCAAGCGTTTTGTTGTCGGCAGCCATAGGACGCTCACCTTGCAAAACGTGAATTTCAACCGAGGTTTGATTGTCGGCAGCCGTTGAGTACACTTCCGTTTTACGCGTAGGAATAGTGGTGTTGCGGTCGATCATCTTCGTCATAACGCCACCGAGTGTTTCAACACCAAGCGACAAAGGCGTTACGTCAAGCAACAGAATGCCCTCAACGTCGCCGGCCAAAACGCCACCCTGAACAGCAGCGCCCATAGCAACTACCTCGTCGGGGTTTACCGACATGTTAGGCTGCTTGCCGGTCATTTGCTTTGCAAGCTCTTGAACGGCTGGCATACGCGTTGAACCGCCAACGAGAATAACTTCGTCAATCTGACCTGCGCTAATGCCTGCATCATGCAGCGCTTGCTCGACAGGTTTGCGACAACGCTCCAGCAAGTCGTGCGTAATGCGCTCGAACTCTGCGCGGGTAAGCGTGTAATCGAGGTGCTTTGGGCCCGACGCATCGGCCGTAATAAATGGCAGGTTGATGTTTGCTTGCGTGGTTGACGAAAGCTCCATTTTTGCCTTTTCGGCAGCTTCCTTCAAGCGCTGAAGCGCCATTTTGTCTTTACGCAGGTCAATGCCGTTTTCTTTCTGGAATTTATCGGCAATCCAATCGATAACGCGCTGATCCCAATCGTCGCCGCCAAGGTGGTTATCGCCGGCCGTTGACGCAACTTCAAACACGCCATCGCCCAGTTCAAGCACGGAAACGTCGAAGGTACCGCCGCCCAAGTCGAACACCAAAATTTTCTGGTCTTTGTGAACTTTGTCTAAGCCGTACGCAAGAGCTGCGGCCGTTGGCTCGTTAATGATGCGCAGCACTTCAAGACCTGCAATTTTACCAGCGTCTTTGGTTGCCTGACGCTGAGCGTCGTTAAAGTACGCAGGGACGGTAATTACAGCCTGCGTAATAGGAGAACCTACGCGCTTTTCTGCGTCAGCCTTCAACTTTTGCAGCACCATAGCGGAAATTTCTTCGGGCGTGTAGTGCTTGCCATCGATGTTCACCACCGCACGACCATCCTTACCAGCCTCAACGGTATAAGCGATGGTTTTGCGTTCTTCTGCTGTTTCGTTATATGAACGACCAATGAAGCGCTTTACTGACGACACGGTGTTTTCAGGATTAGTAACTGCCTGATTTTTTGCAGCTTTACCAACAACACGCTCGCCGTCTTTGCGGAAACCCTCAACAGATGGCGTTGTGCGGTCGCCTTCTGCGTTTACGAGAATCTCAGGTTCGCTACCCTCCATAACTGCCATCGCAGAGTTGGTAGTTCCAAGGTCGATACCAAGAATCTTAGCCATAATATCTTACTTCCTCTCACAATCTTTTCTTTGCAATTGTTAGTATGAAATATGAGTGTCCACTTGTCAAGTTTTTTCATAGATTGTGTTAACATTTTGTCATAATCGGTAAGGAGAAAATCGAAATCCCCTGGTGGATGGTGAAATTTGTGCGCCGCGCAGGGAGTCGCGGGTGCGGCGGAGGCGCGTGGGAGCGGGAGTGGAAGTGGGTGCGTGGAGGCGCAGGCGTGGAACGGGTGCGAGTGGGCGGAGGCGCAGGCGTGGAGGCGGCGCGGACGCGGTGCACGGGGCGCGGGGCGGACGCGGCGCACGGGGTCTGCAAGCGCCCCGCGAACAGAAACGAGCCGCCCTATCCCCTGGTAGAGCGCAAAAACAAGAATGCCACCTGCCCCAACAGGCAAGTGGCATCACGAAGAAGGAAGATGAAGCGCTTGCAACTTCACGCTCAAGCACGCGCGTTTCGCACGGTTGACGCGTTCCACATACACGAAGCAAACCGCCGCCCGCACAACGCGGCGCTCTTGCGTGAAGTGAAGCACTTACCTAAACGGATCATTACGTACTGGTTTTAGTGCTGGCTTGGACCTCGCTCACTGTCGTCGAAGTTCGTAAACTGCTTGCGCAACTTGCGCGAACGCACAATCGCGTAGGCGCACAACGCCGCCAGCGCCAGCACAACAACCACGATGCCCGCAACGGTAGACGCGTTCATAGCAGCGCTCTGATTAGGCACAATGCCCTTCGATTTTGCTTGCGCACGCGCTGGGCGATTCCTCGGTTACGCCTCAAAATGATGCCGATACGCCAGCGCG